>DATMHB010000400.1:0-6081 GCA_035555175.1 Flavisolibacter sp.
ATACCCTCCTGAATATCGATGTTCCGCAGAATGACATCCTGCTTGACGAGATCCATGTGAAGGTTGATAATCCCAACAAACGATATTTTCTTACTTCATTTTATTATAAGCAGAAAAGGGGCAACGTAGAGGGCTTTTACTTTTATGTGTGGGACAAGCAGTCGCGGCAGGTGGTGCTGCAGAACTCACTAGTGCTGAATGAGGAACTGCGCAAGGAAGCAAAGGGCGATGCAAATTCGAAAATGGCATTTAACGATTATTTCATCCGCAACGTGGTTGTGAAAAAGGACGGCGGATTCATCATCAATACCGAGGCGTATTATACCACTTCGAGAGTGGGTAACTGGAACCGGTGGAATTATTTATATGGCATGCCGTATAATTCCTATGATTATTATACTACGTATTCCCCGATGTACAGCACCTGGTGGTGGCGCAATCGTTACGATAACAGTCAGTCCGTCCGTCACCACGCCGATAATGTTACCATTCTTTCGTTCGATAAAACCGGAAGGCTGCAGTGGAGTAATGTGATTCATAAAGAGCAGTTCGACGACGAAGGCGATGACCGCATCTCTTACCAGATGGCCAACACCGGAAGCCAGATCCACTATATTTTCAATATGGATGAGAAGCGAACGCTTCTTCTGAATGATTTTACACTGACACCTGATGGACAGATCAGCCATAACCCTACACTGAAGAATCTCGACAAGGGTTATGAATTCTTACCTAAATACGGAAAGCAGGTGAGCGCTTACCAGGTGATCATTCCGTGTTATTTCCGCAACTATATAGTCTTTGCTAAAATCGAATTTAATTAATAGCATTGCTGCGTGATTGCGGTTTTTAAACAAAAATCTCCCGGCAACATAGCTGTATTGTTCATTTTTGGATTACTGCTGAAATTGCCCATTTTCATGTATCCTAAGCCTGTAGTAGCAACGGCTAATGATGGACGGCTCTACCAATGGCTGGTTGCTTCGCTCAATAACAGCACGGTTCTTCCGGCTGTAATGGCCTTTGCCCTCGTGTATATCCAGGCGCTGCTGCTGAACTACCTGGTGAATGAGTTCAGGATGATGCCGAGGTACAATTATCTGGTGGCGATGTCTTACATGCTCATCACTTCATTACTGCCTGAATGGAATTACCTGTCGTCGCCCATGATGGCGAACACCCTGATCATCTGGATGTTTGTTTACCTGTTTAGTTTATATAACGCAGCGAATGCAAAATCACAGGTGTATAATATCGGGCTTATTGCCGGTATCAGCTCCTATATTTATTTTCCATCTTCGGCATTTATCATTTGTATTTTTCTGGGACTGATGATCCTGAAGCCATTCAGGATAAATGAGATCGTTCTCTTCATTCTGGGCTGCCTGACACCCTATTATTTTCACGTGGTGTATCTCTATCTCGCTAACAAACTGAGCGGGGCAAATTTCTTTCCGCACGTTTTCATAAAAGTGCCTGAGGTACAAAATTCGATCTGGCTGGCCGCGGCTACCCTGCTTTTAACCGTGCCGTTTCTGTTGGGGGGTTATTTTGTCCAGGCCCATTTGCGCAAAATGCTGATCCAGGTGCGCAAGAACTGGAGTGTGCTCCTGCTTTATCTTCTTCTCGCATTCTTTGTGCCTTTTATCAATAGTGATAATTCTTTTCATACCTGGATCCTGATGGTGCCGCCTTTCGCCGCTTTTCATGGCGGCGCTTATTACTACCCGAAGAGGAGGATACTACCGCTGCTACTGTTTTTTATCACCATCGGCTACATAATTTATCAACAGTACGATACCCATGTCTGGCAATAGTGTTAATTGACCCTGCCGTCTTCGGATCGTCGAAGGTGATTTTGTATCTTTGCCACTCAATCCTATTTGATGAAATTTGGTGTGGTAGTATTTCCCGGTTCCAATTGCGACCGCGACATTCACGACGCGTTGGTCTATGATCTGAAGCAGGAATGTGTTATGCTATGGCATAAAGATTCCAGCCTGCCCGGCTTTACAGCCGAGGATTGTATTGTACTTCCCGGTGGGTTTTCGTACGGCGATTACCTGCGCACCGGCGCCATTGCACGGTTCAGTCCCATCATGCAGAGCGTCATTGAATTTGCAGGCCGGGGAGGTAAAGTGCTGGGCATTTGTAACGGTTTTCAGATCCTTTGCGAATCACACCTGTTGCCTGGCGCCCTGCTCCGGAACAACAACCAGCAATATATCTGCAAGAACATTTTTGTGAAGGATTTCGAAGAACACATATATAAGATTCCTATCGCTCATGGCGAAGGAAGATATTATGCAGACGATGCCACGCTGGCCAAACTGGATCAGCAAGGCCAGGTGATCCTGCGTTATTGCGATGAGAACGGAAATGTTACGCCCGATTCTAATCCCAACGGATCGATTGCCAACATTGCAGGGATTTGCAATGAGCAGAGAAATGTTTTTGGAATGATGCCCCACCCGGAAAGGGCATGCTCACCGCTGCTGGGCAATACCGATGGCAGAAAGGTTTTCGAATTGTTATTCTCTGTTGTCCTGGAGGCCGTTTGATGGATTTAACATCCCGGTAAATATTTACACCTGAAATTTGTAAAAAACAGACCTCATGAAGAAATCTGTCTTTATTTTATTAAGCTTTTTTATAGCAGGTTTCGTATCTGCGCAGACACTGAATCCCGTAAGCTGGACATTCACCAGCAAAAAGATCAGCAATAATGTTTACGAATTGCAAATGACCGCTACGATCCAAAATGGCTGGCATTTGTATTCTCAAACCCAGCCCGGGGATGCGATCGCCATTCCGACGGCGTTCAGCTTCAATAAAAATCCTTTGCTTGATTTTGACGGAAAAGTAAAAGAAGTGGGTAAGTTGCAGAAGTACAAGGATGAAAAATTGGGTGTTTCTGCAAACCAGTACAGCAACAAAGTAGTTTTTGTTCAAAAGATCAAACTAAAGGGTAAGGTCAAAACGAATGTTACAGGTAAGCTGGAATATCAAACCTGCAATGACGAAAAATGCCTGCCACCAAAAACTGTAAATCTTTCAATAGCTTTACTATAAATGGGATAAAAATTCTTTGGCTAACGAGTTCTATTAAAAGAACTCGTTTTGTTTTTAAATCATGAAGATGAAGCACACTGCCTGGGGTTTAGGTCTTTTACTCTTACTGATCTGCCATTTTGCATCAGCGCAGGACGCAACGGCTTTCATATGGAAAGTGAACGCGAAAAAGATCGGCGATGGTCGCTATGAGCTCAATTTTGCAACGAAGGGCAATCCTTCCTGGCAATTGTATGCGCCCAATCAGGAATTAAGTGGTGTACTCACCACTGAAATCCAATTCGGCGATTCCATCATAAGGTCGGAAAACGTATTTAAAGATTCCGGCACCGTCAGAACCGAACAAAGCAGTTTGTTTGGAGGCCCGGTAAAATTAAATTCAGGTCCGGTGGTTTGGAAGACCGTGGTGGAAATTGTTGGAAATGTACCCGCCAACCTTGAAGGCAACCTTTTGTATACTTATGGGCGGGGGGAAGAATTTTATCCTGCAACGAGTCTTCCGTTTTCAGTGACCCTCGAAGGCGGTGTGGCTGCAAGAACCAGTTTGAAGGTTGCTTCCATCGACATCTCGCACCCGGTAAATTCATGTGGTGATGATACGGTAAGTGAATCTATCTGGCGCATTTTTATGATCGGGGTAGGCGCAGGATTGCTCTCGCTCCTTTTTCCGTGCATATTTCCGCTCATCCCTTTAACGGTTTCATTTTTTACAAAGCGCTCACCCAGCAGGAAAAAAGGTATTGTCAATGCGTTCCTCTATGGCTTTTCCATCTTTGTCATCTTTATTTTGCTAAGTCTTCCCTTTCACCTTTTTAATATCCAGCCGGAGATCCTGAACAATATTTCCACTAACGTTCCGCTGAATCTCACCTTTTTTGTTTTCTTCATTGCCTTTGCCCTTTCCTTCTTTGGATATTATGAAATTGTTTTGCCCAGTGGATTTGCAGCGAAAGCAGATTCGCGATCGGGCATTGGCGATTTTGTGGGTATATTTTTTATGGCGCTTACGCTGGTGATCGTTTCCTTTTCCTGTACCGGGCCGATCCTCGGTACGCTGCTGGTGGGTGCCTTCACCAGTCAGAACGGCGCCTGGCAACTCACAACCGGAATGGCCGGTTTCGGCCTCGGGCTTGGCTTTCCTTTTGTTTTATTTGCGCTGTTTCCGAATTGGCTGCAATCACTTCCAAAATCCGGCGGATGGATGAACGAATTGAAAGTGGTGTTTGGATTTATCGAACTGGCCATGGCGATAAAGTTTTTATCACAGGCCGACCTCGTAAAACAATGGGGCTTTTTAAAAAGGGAATTGTTCATTGGGCTTTGGCTTCTCATCTCACTTGCCATCGTTCTTTACCTCTGCGGGGTGATCCGCTTTGGGCACGACAGCAAGCCAAAGTTTACAAAGACAAGGGTCTTTTTTATTGCTGTTTTTTCAATCATCACCATCTACCTCATTCCCGGGATCACTAATTCGAAATGGGCACGCTTAAGCCTGATCAGTGGTTTTCCTCCGCCCGTCTGTTACAGCCTGTACAAACATCCTGTTAACTGTGAATCCGGTGTAGAGCCAATGAAAAATGAATATGAAAAGGCGCTTGCGCTTGCCAGGGAACAGGGAAAGCCCCTGCTGATAGATTTTACCGGATGGGCGTGTGTGAATTGCCGAAGGATGGAGGAAAATGTGTGGGTGAATGAAGAAGTAAAATCGCTGATGCGAAACGACTTCATCGTTGTGTCGCTATACGTAGATGAAAGGAGAAAATTGCCGGTTACCGAACGGTTCCAGCACCATTCCTCAAATGGCAACGAGAAGTCGATCGTCACCGTGGGCGATAAATGGGCCACCTTTCAGTTTGAAAATTTCAACGCGGTGTCGCAACCTCAATATGCTATTATTAGCGCTGATGAAACAGCCCTAACAAAAACAAAGACCTATACTTCGTCGGCAAAGCAGTTTGCGGCATGGCTGAAATGTGGAATAGACGCTTATCGTAAGCATCAGAAGGCCCTAAAATAAAAAGCCGCCCTGGATACAGGACGGCCATTTAATCCGGTTTGCTATTTAGTATTCGTCTTCGTTGAACAGAAAGTCTTCCTGCGACGGATAATCGGGCCAGATATCTTCAATGCTTTCATACACCTCTCCTTCGTCTTCTAATTCCTGGAGATTCTCTATCACTTCGATGGGCGCACCCGACCGGATCGAATAGTCGATCAACTCGTCCTTAGTAGCCGGCCATGGAGCCTCCTCGAGATAAGAAGCTAATTCTAACGTCCAAAACATCGTTGTATTTTTATAGTTACTATGAAAGTTGAAGTATAATTTCTATGCCAATCCGTTCTGTAAATCCCTTCAAATTTTTCGCAAATGTAGTTTTATTAAGCAATTTTCCAAATGTTGTCTAAAAAGCGGGGACCGGGCTTTGCTGTGCCGCATTGTTTAAGGATATTTGAACGAATCGATTGGCCATGCTCACAGCAAAGAACATACACAAGAAATACGGCCCTGTTGAAGTACTGAAAGGAGTGGATGTAACGATCAATGCAGGGGAAATTGTAAGTATTGTCGGTCCTTCCGGATCCGGAAAATCCACCTTGCTCCACATTCTTGGCACCCTCGACAAACCCGACAGGGGAGAGGTCAGCCTTCATCAGAGTAATATTACATCGCTTCAGGGGAATAAACTCGCCGGGTTTCGCAACAGGCACATAGGTTTTGTATTTCAGTTTCACCATTTACTTCCCGAATTTTCTGCGCTCGAAAATGTATGTATCCCCGGCTGGCTGACAAGCAGGCCGAAAAACGAAGTGCGGCAAAGAGCAATAGAAGTGCTCCAACTGCTTGGTTTAAGTGCCCGGCTTGACAATAAACCGGGACAGCTCTCTGGTGGCGAACAACAGCGGGTGGCCGTTGCAAGGGCCCTCATCAACCAGCCCGATATCGTTTTTGCAGATGACCCAACCGGTAACCTGGACACGGCGAATGCAAAAGAATTGCACCGTCTCTTC
>DATMHB010000401.1:0-10874 GCA_035555175.1 Flavisolibacter sp.
CGGTACAGCCCTGCTCACATTTACGATACTTTTGTTCATACTGATCAGACTGGATGCCGACAGACAGATGGTACTGAGATAAAAAGCATTTTAAATGTTCAATGCTAAAGGTTGAAGGATTGAATCGGGTCGGCCTTTAGTGTGATTGTATCATTGTCCGGATTTTGCGTTCTTAATTGATGGCTCCTTTTAAGCGAAAGCTCCGCGAAACCTTTTTCAAATCGCAATAAATCCGGTATTTCGCAGAATGAAGATCATCCCGCTTTCGGAAGGCGCGTTTACGATTGATAAGACAAAACTTTTTGTTCCTTTTGATGAAGTCAACGACGTGCTGAATGAAAGACCCGTGGGCAGCCTGCTCGTCGAGATCCAGCCTTTTGCAGTGGTCACTTCAAAGGACATCCTTCTTTTTGATACAGGTCTTGGTTTTAATGATAAGGCGGGAGGGGACATGCAACTCCATGCGAATTTGCAAAAAGCAGGTATCCGGCCTGAAGAAGTAACGAAAGTGCTGATGTCGCACCTGCACAAGGATCATGCGGGTGGCGTCTGTATCACCGGTGATCGTAAAACTTTGAGCCTGCCCACCGCGCAGTATTATGTGCAGAAGCGCGAGCTGGACTTTGCACTGGAGAAAGGATTGCCTTCCTTCATACCCGAAGAATTGCAGGCCTTGAGCAATTCCAACCGCGTGCATTTCCTTCACGAAGAGGAAGGGTCAATCGATGGATACATCACCTACCGGCATACCGGGGCGCATTCTCCATTTCACCAGGTGTTCTGGATCAGGGAAGGTGCCGAAACAATCTTTTTTGGCGGTGATGATGCACCCCAGCTGCAGCAGATGAAGGTGCGGTATAAGACGAAATATGATTTCGATCCGGACAAAGCGATGCAGTTGCGGCAGCAGTGGTGGCAGCAGGGAAATGAAGAAGGGTGGACATTTATGTTCTATCACGATATCAAGACACCGGTGTACAAGAGGTGAGATAAGGATTGAACAAGGTAATAATAAATGCAAGGAACGCTAGGGACCCAGCGTGTCGCAGAGTATTTTGGCGCCTTTCTTTGGGAGAAAGCAGAGATTATTGTTATTAAAAATTATTGAGACACTGATCAAAAGTTATTTGCTGATTTCGGTTGATTACGTAAAGGAATTGGAGGAGGTTTTTCTCTTCGTTTTCTGGCGATTTACACCTTGTGTCCGAACTTCTTCAATGTATTTTCGTTTTTCGGTATACCGTTGACTATTCCAGTACCCGGGAAAGAAATGCCTTAAAATCCTGACTGTCCTTTCAGTGACGGATACAGTGTTTCTCAAAGTCGATCAACGCTGTGTCCATTGACTTTTATTGAACAAAGGAAAAACACGGCAGGTCGGTTGGCGGGGGAGGGAGGGGCCCCGCCCCGGGTCAAGCCTGAATCAAGCATTCAAAAAATCACTTTGCTTTAAATCATGCCACCACTCCGACACGCTTGAACTCCTACTACAACTTCCATCGTAAATCAATTTTAAATTTTTGTACGCCCCACCTTACCTCAAATACAAGAACAAAACAGACCCAACACGCCCTAAAGTGTCGCAAATCTTTGCGTTTTCTCTTGCATTCATAGCGTCCTCAGCGTTTAAAAAAGATTCAGATAAATCTGCCCAGTGGTTATAGCTCGTGGGCAAATCCCAGCTTACGTTCCACGGCCTTTGGCAGTAGAGGAAGCCTTTTTCTTTCAATGAGGAACGATGTGAGCTGTGCGATCTCCTTAAAAATATAATGCTTGTCAGCGGCCGCCTTCAGGTAATCCTTGCCGCTGCTACCGCCAGTACCGATGCGGGTGCCGATCATCCGGTGCACCATATTCATATGACGGTGACGCCAGCTGCTTAACTGCTCGTCGATCTCCAGCAAATTATTCAGCAATTGAAATGGAAGTTGTAGCAGCGGATATCCGCGGTACAGCATGATGAATAGTGCCGCCCTGTTTGCCTTTGCAGAAAAAGTATAGTGTGATTCGCGCTGATGAAAAAACACTGCATCAAAAAGTTCAAGGTTGTTTTTTTCTGCTTCGGCAAGACTGTGTGCGTACTGTTTTTTGTATTCGGCCCAGAAAGGTTCATCATCCGGTTCCGCCGAAAATCCCTTCCATAGTTTTTTATCCGAAAAGAACGGCATGCGCTCAAGCCAGTCGTTGACCAGTTGCAAAAAGGATTGTCCGGTTTCCGCTTGCTTGATCAGGTCCACGTGTTCAGGTCTCAGCTGTGCCGTATAATATTCTTTGCCGTGCCGGTATTCGAATTTCAATCCGAGCTTCGCTTCCAACAATTTGAACTGCCAGCTTTGAAAACCGGATGCGGGCCTCAGCATATCGCGGAAATCAAGAAAGTCCATGGGTGTCATCGTCTCCAGGATATCGATCTGGTGAATCAAAACGCGGAGGATGACCGCCATGCGATTCAGCCGGTGCACTACAGTTTGCAGTTCAGGGGAATTATCGTTGAGCGCCGGCTTCCTCATGATGTCTGCCACCGAATCGGCTTCATGATGCAGTTGTTTGAACCAAAGCTCGTAAGCCTGATGAATGATGATGAAGAGCATCTCATCGTGCGCAGCTGCATTCAATCTTATGCTTTCTGGCGCCTGGGCGTTCAGCAGCTTGTCGAGCTGCAGATAATCGTGGTAATGAATTTCGGGCATGCCGCGAATTTCATCAATTAAGATGACTTCGGGCAATTATGAATGGCTTACTGATTGGTGCCGTTATTCTTTTTAGATGCCACAAATTCGAAGCCGATGTCGCTGCGGAAATATTTTCCTTCGAATTGTACCAGCTCTATGAGCTCCTTTGACAGATCGAGCGCTTCCTCCAGGTCTTTGGCGAGTGCAGTGGCACAAACTACTCTTCCTCCATTGGTGACCACCTTGTCGTCTGTAAGCCTGGTGCCTGAATGAAACAAGAATTCATCCTTACTGATTTTACGGAGTCCGGTGATAGGATAACCTTTTTTATAATCGTTCGGATAGCCACCGCTAACGGCAACAATGGTGGTAGCATAGCGTTTGTCCATTTCCAGCTTTACCTTGTCGAGATTTCCTTCGGCAGTATCAACAAGCAACTGAACCAGGTCGTTCCTGATCCGGGGCAGTACCACTTCGGTTTCGGGATCACCCATGCGGCAATTGTATTCGATCACATACGGATCATTTCCCACCTTCATCAAACCGAAAAAGATAAAGCCTTTATAATCCAGTTTGTCCTTGTATAATCCGGCAACTGTTGGATCGATGATCTTTTTCTTTACAGTCTCCATGAATTTCTGATCCGCGAAAGGTACCGGACTGATGGCCCCCATCCCGCCCGTATTCAATCCTGTGTCGCCTTCGCCTACCTGCTTATAATCTTTGGCCTCCGGAAGGAGAACATAGTGTTTTCCATCGGTGATCACAAAAACCGAAAGCTCTATTCCCTTCAGGAATTCTTCTACCACTACGCGTTTACCCGCTTCGCCAAATTTCGAGCGTTGGATCATGAGTTCAAATTCGGCAACTGCCTCCACGTAGTTATGGCAGATGATCACGCCTTTGCCTGCAGCGAGTCCATCTGCTTTAAGCACGATCGGAAGACTGTGTTGCTTCAGATATTCAATTCCTTCTTCGAAATTTTCCGCACTGAACTCGCGGTAGGCTGCTGTAGGAATATCATGTCTATTCATGAATGCTTTTGCAAAAGCTTTGCTGCCTTCGAGCTGCGCTGCTTCCTTTGATGGTCCAATGAAAAGGATATCCTTGAGTGCCGGGTCTGTTTTCAGAAAATCGATGATGCCATTTACAAGGGGTTCTTCCGGACCGACAACGACCATATTGATATTGTGCTCCGAGCATGCTTTTCTGATCGAAGCAAAATCGGTTACAGCGAATGGTAAGTTAATTCCGTGTTGTGCCGTGCCTGCGTTGCCGGGTGCAATGAACAGTTTGGAGCATAAATTGCTTTCCGTTAGTTTCCACGACAGCGCATGTTCTCTTCCACCGGAGCCAAGTAAGAGGATATTCATTGCATCAGAGTAAGGTGCGAATATCGGGAAGATTGTTAAAGAAAGCTGCATTTAAAAGATAGTCTCATAATTTCTTTATTTTGTCGGAACATCATTCACTAAAAAAACTTTCATGGAACAAATCGGCACAACAAAACCCGTCACCACCCATCACGCCATGGGAAAACATCCAAGGGCCTTGTACGTATTATTTTTTACTGAAATGTGGGAACGCTTTGCCTATTACCTCATGGTTGGGATCCTGTTGCTCTTTCTGATCGATGAAAAGGGCGGCCATTTCGATGAAGGGGTGGGTGCTGATATAGTTGGAAGTTTTATTGCACTGGTTTACCTGACGCCTTTTATCGGCGGGCTGCTGGCAGACCGTCATCTCGGTTATATCCGTTCGATTTTTTTGGGAGGCAGCCTCATGTCGGCAGGATATTTTTGCATTGCCATCCCAGGTAACACCGCGCTCTTTATTGGACTCGCGCTGGTCATTATCGGAAATGGTTTTTTTAAGCCGAATATTTCAACACTCCTGGGAAATATTTACAATCGCGAAGACCTGAGGCCTCTCAAGGACAATGCCTATAACATATTTTACATGGGCATCAACATCGGCGCTTTCATCTGCAATTTTGTGGCTGCCTATCTGCGCAACACCTATGGATGGGGCTATGCATTCGCCGCCGCAGGGGTCGGGCTCATCATCGGTATGATCATCCTGGCATTAAATCTAAGCAAAGTGAGAGAAGGTGATGTGAAGAAGCCGGTGCAGGCAGAAGACATGCCTACCCGAACCATTTTCGGTGTGGTCTTCCTTCCTGCTATCGTCGCGGCAATCATCGGCTGGTTCGTTCCCGCAAAGGTTTTTGGTAGCACCCTCTTTGGCAGCCAGGCCAGCGATGCCTTCATCTTTGCCTGTCTTCCCATCATCGCATTTTATATTTCGCTCTGGGTAAGGGCAAAGGGCCAGGACAAAAAGGGCATCGGAGCACTGCTGTTTATCTTCGCGATAGCTGTTGCGTTCTGGACCATTTACAATCAGAATTCTACCGGTCTCACCCTTTGGGCCGAAAAACATACGGACCGCAGTCTTTCTCCCGCTACGGAAAAAATCGCCAGTACGCTGCAGGTCGTTCAAACAGTAAATGATAATCCGCGTTGGGTGAACAAGGTCGATGAACATTTTGTGGATGTAAAGGACAAGACCCCTGTGCTAAGGGTGGAACACATAAATGATATCATACAAAGCGAGAGCGGTCCGGATACTGTCAAGCGAATCTTTGCGGTTACCCAAAACGGCAATATGGTCGATTCTGCTACAAAGATCGTCCAGGTGCGCGGACCGGATCCATATTACAACAATGTGCCTCCTGAAAAACGGCCGAATGGCAAGGACGAGAAGCTGGTGAGCTCGGAGCTGTTTCAATCGATCAATCCTTTATTCATTGTCACTTTGACGCTCATATTTGTACCCGTCTTCAGCGCACTTAGAAGAAGGGGAAAAGAGCCGACAACGGCATCCAAATTCGCTATGGCTCTTTTCATCTCGGGCCTTTCCGCCCTCGTTATGGTTTTTGCTGCCATGTCGGTGCCTTCTGTATATACGCATAAGACATCCTTAGCCTGGCTCTGGGGAACTTATTTTGTTTTCACGATCTCTGAAATTTTCCTCAGCCCCATCGGACTCTCGCTTGTATCCAAGCTGGCACCTGCCCGGCTTACAGCCCTGTTGATGGGAGGATGGTTCCTTTCGACGTCGCTGGGCGGCAAGGTTGCCGGCATCATGACTTCATTCTGGGATAATTTCACCGACAAGAAAATGTTCTTCCTGATCCTCGTTATTGCCGCATTTGTGGGCGGCATCCTCATCTATTCGCGACTGAAATCGCTCAATCAGATCGTCAGGGAAAAAACAGGATCGGCCTGATAAGGAAAACGTTGTTAAAAAGGAGTTGGACGGAAGCCAACTCCTTTTTTATTTCCCCGCTTAACCGATGCAGAAAATCGAAACAGCAGGAAAGAGCAACGGAAACAGAGCGGAAAGCCGGGAAGAGGCGAGCAAGCATTGCGACTTTTAATGCCTTAGCGCAGGCCGAGGTGTTGCTCCTTAGAAATGATTGCGCAGTGTAGTTCGCTCATACTTTAAATTTTTTGTCCCGCCCATTGCCAGCTTGGCGGCTTGGCGCCTTTGCGACAAACCCTTCCGAAACCTTTTTCATTTTCTTCCTACATTTATCGAATAACCAAATCGATTGCTATGGCGGAAACCAAAACCAACTTCAGGCCTTTTATTGCTCCGGAAAATAAAATGGCCGAATTCACGATCAAGTCCGTTCTTACCGGCGCTGCCTTCGGTATCATCTTCGGCGCAGCTACAGTATATCTTGCATTGAAGGCCGGGTTGACCGTGTCGGCTTCCATTCCCATTGCAGTCATTGCCATTACGCTGGGTCGGCGTTTCCTGAAGACTACGATCCTTGAAAACAATATCATTCAGACTACAGGTTCCGCAGGCGAAAGTATTGCGGCGGGCGTGGTGTTCACCTTACCTGGTTTTCTTTTTCTGAGTGAGGCTTCGAGCGCCAATTTTTTTAATTATTTCACCATTCTTATTCTGGCCATATTCGGCGGAATTCTGGGTACGCTGATGATGATCCCGCTTAGGCGTTCACTGATTGTGAAGGAACATGGCGTACTCCCTTATCCTGAAGGGACGGCCTGCGCTTCGGTATTGAAGGCAGGTGAAAGAGGTGGAGAGTTTGCAAGGACAGCCTTCCTTGGTCTGGGCTTTGCCGCTGCCTATGCCGCTCTGCAAAAAGTCTTTCATATAATTGCCGAAGTGCCCAGGTTTGCTACGGCGCAAACACAAAGAATTTTTCCTTCAGCAAGGTTAAGCGGCGAGATCACACCGGAGTATATGGGCGTAGGTTATATCATCGGTCCGCGCATTGCCGGTGTGCTTGTGGCTGGGGGTGTCTTGAGCTGGTTTGCTTTTATTCCTCTGCTTGCATCACTTGTTCCTGCCGATGTAGTTGCCGCTCAATTGGTGAAGCTGGGCTATTTGAAAAATATGGCAACTGCGGGTGGACCGGGCGCCTGGGATCCGGCCATGCATAATTTCGGCGACTGGTCAGATGCCATCTATCGTGCTTATGTGCGTCAGATCGGTGCCGGCGCGGTGGCCGCTGGTGGATTTATCACACTCATCAAAACCATTCCCACCATCATTTCTTCGTTCAAAGGCAGCATCGGCTCATTGAAAAAGAATGGGGTAGACGGCGTGAACGAAGATCGCGTTCCAAGAACTGAAAGAGACCTTTCGATCAAAGTTGTAGGAATCGGAAGCCTGATACTGATCCTCGTTGTTGCCTTAATGCCGCAAGCTTTGATCCCTGGCCAGTCGATAGGCGGCAAATTATTACTCGGCGTTCTCGTGATCATCTTCGGTGCATTTTTCGTTACGGTTTCCTCGAGGATCGTAGGCCTTATCGGTTCTTCCAATAACCCGATCAGTGGAATGACGATCGCTACCCTCATGGGCACCTGCCTTATTTTCATTTTGGTAAAGTGGACCGGGCATTTTTATGAGCCCATGGCATTGGTTGTGGGCGGCTTGATCTGTATAGCGGCAGCGAATGCAGGCGCAACTTCGCAAGACCTGAAAACAGGATATATTGTTGGCGCTACACCAAGGAATCAGCAGCTGGCCCTCTTCGTAGGCGCCATCGTTTCTTCACTCGCGATCGGTGCCACGATAAAAATTCTTGATACACCTACTGCAGAAATGGCTGCGCAGGGCATCCAGCACGCCATAGGAACCGATCGATATCCGGCGCCGCAGGGAACTCTGATGGCTACCCTCATCAAAGGAATACTTTCGTTTAACCTTGACTGGCAGTTTGTGCTGGTAGGTGTATTCATCGCCATTACGCTGGAGCTTTGCGGTATCAAATCGCTTTCATTTGCGGTCGGAACTTATCTTCCGCTCTCTACAACGCTGCCGATTTTTATCGGCGGTGCAATTCGCGGCCTGGTAGAGTGGAGAGAAAAAAGAAAAGGAATCATTGTTGCTCCCGAAGAAGAAGACCTGGGCAAAGGAAATCTCTTTGCAACAGGGCTTGTGGCGGGAGGTGCACTGGCCGGAGTGATCGTGGCCTTCCTTTCTGCTTTCGAGTCAACGAATGCGGGGCTGCAAAAACTAAACCTCGAGGAACGCGTTACGGCC
Source organism: Flavisolibacter sp. (assembly GCA_035555175.1). GTDB lineage: Bacteria > Bacteroidota > Bacteroidia > Chitinophagales > Chitinophagaceae > Flavisolibacter. The sequence continues at coordinate 8,259 of DATMHB010000401.1, forward strand.
GCTACAGGTGAATTCGGCTATAAACTTCTCGGCGTAGCCTTCTTTGCACTGATGGCTTTTACCTTGTACAAAGTAGCCGCGGGTAAAAGATCAACGTGATAAATATCAAACGTCCCGCACTTGCGGGACGTTCATTCTTAGTCTTCCGGGTTAAATAAATTGGAGCTGGTCGAATTTCTTTCCCAATATTTTTTCGTCATCGGCGCGAAGCCATTTATTCAATACTGTTGCGTAAACATTTTTGAAATCGACCTTGTATTTCAGGTCGCCTTCATCCAAATCGTTAAGATCAGGCAGGGCATTGAGCAGGCCCTTTTCCTTCAGTGCTCCCCCGAGAAGGAACATATTGTTGGCGGTGCCATGATCGGTTCCGGCGCTTGCATTCTGCGATACCCTTCTTCCGAACTCCGAGAACGTGAAGAAGAGCACATCGTTGAAGCGGTTGTTCGCTTTGAGGTCTTTCATGAAAGCACCTACAGCCGCATTCATTTCCCTGAAGAGGCGCTGCTGCTGCGCTTCCTGGTTGATGTGCGTATCAAAGCTTCCAAGGGAAACATAATACACTTTGGTATTGATGTCGGAATAGATGAGGGAAGCAATGGTCTTCAGATCTTTTCCGAGATTGGTGTTGGGGTAATCCCCTGTAGAAGGATGGGCCTTCGACTGCTTGAAGATATAATCGGCCGAAGACAGCGTTTCAGCCATGGTCTTGTATAAATAATCCACGGGTTGCTCGTCGTGGTGGTTGCCATGTTGTGCAGATACATCCTTGAAGAATTTTTCATTGCTTGTTCCATACAATCTTCTGGGATCTTTAAATGCCAGTCCATTCGCATGTTCACCCTTCAGCGCAAGGCTCAATACATCGTCTACCTCAAGGGCCTGTGTGGGATGTCCGCAGCCATTACACTGCGCATCGAGATAGCGCCCGAGCCAACCCGTGTTCACGTATTCATTGCTTGCGCTTCCACTTTGCCATATGTCCATGCTGCGGAAGTGCGAGCGGTCAGGATTCGGATAGCCTACACTGTTAAGAATGCCGAGCGATCCGTCGTGGAAAGCATCGGCAAAGGCAGTCAGCTCAGGATGAAGACCTACTTCATCGTTTATGGAAAGAGCTTTGGTTCTTTCGATGCCGAGCTTTGGACGTGAACGGTAATAGATGTCGTTACGAACAGGGATCACCGTATTCAAACCGTCATTGCCTCCGCTTAATTGCAGTATGACAACTACTTTATTGCCTGGCGGCACAGCCCTGCCCGTTTCGAAGGCCTTCAAAAATTTGGGCACAAAGAAGGAGGCTGTGGCCAGCGATCCCACCTGCAAAAATTGTCTGCGTTGAATCAGCATATTTTATTTTTCAATACAGTCAGCGACTGTGGATTTAAAGATTCGTGTTACTAACACATTTGATATTCCGGAGTGCTCATTATCTGGATCGCCGCACTCTTTACGAAACTCTCCCTGCTCTGACCGTCCGCATACTGCTTAACCAGGTCTACGGGGAAGGTGGGTTTAACCTGGAGCAGCTTTCCGTTAAGTGCGTCCACCAGTTGTTCCCTGGGAACCGAATCGAAATTTTTTAGGAACGGTTCCCATTCGATTTCTGCAACGATGGGCTTCCCGGCCCGGCCCATGCTCTTGTTCTTTGTGATAGCTGCATCGTCTTTATCCATTCTTCCCATCATCTGGTCGTCGTCAGACTTTGGCTTTACATTCAGTTCATCCTTGTCGCTAATGAGTTGTGGCAGGCGCATACGCATCATAAGGGTGGAGCTGTCGATCCACGATTTGCCACCAGGCCACCCTGCCACATTGGGTGGATAGAAAAGTGTCTGTCCCAGCACACGCTGCAGCAAAAGCTGTGAGTCTTCATTCTCGAGTTTCATGGGTAATATGCGCCGGATGCCCGCCAGCAATTCGATCGGCGATTTGATCTTGACGCCAATATTTTTTTCATCGTAAAACCAATCGGAAGTAAAGATGTCTTCCATCAGCCCCGAGATATTATAGTTGCCCGCATAGAATCTATCGGCCAGCCATTCTGTTCTTTGGGTGTCAATATTGTCGTTGACGAAGAAACGGTATACCTTCTGTGTAATAAACCGCGCTGTTTGTTTCTGGTCAAGCAGGACATCGAGCACATCATCGCCATCGAAATTGCCTGTTTTGCCCAGCACAGTTTTGTTGCCGTCATCGTGTGTGAACTTTCTGAAAACAAATTCTCCCCTGATGTTGGCGCCCCAGCCCGTAAAGGCCCTGGCGGCTTCTTTTACATCCTTTTCCGAATAATTGCCGCGTCCCAGTGTAAAGAGCTCCATCACTTCGCGGGCAAAGTTTTCATTGGGGTGGTCTTTCCTGTTCTGATTTGCATTGAGGAAATTCAGCATGGCCGCCGATTTCGATACCTCGTGCAAAAGATCACGGAAATTACCCAGTGCATTCTGTCTGATGACGTCGAGCATCGACTGCTGAAAGAATACATTGAGGTTGCGCGAAGCAAAATGCCCGTGCCAGAAAAAAGACATCTTCTCCCTGAGCTGCGCATTGCTCTGCACCATCTCGTCAAGCCATTGAAGGTTCAGGCTTTTTATGGCGTATCGAACCTGTTGCTGA
>DATMHB010000402.1:0-2015 GCA_035555175.1 Flavisolibacter sp.
CCCAATGATCGCTGTTACTACTTTAGTCTGGTTTTTCGTAACCATACTCATGATGGGTTTTTTTGCCGGCATCGAGATGGCATTTTACAGTGCGAACCGCTTTGGAATTGAACTGAAAAAAAAGCAGGGCCGCCAGAGCGCCATCCTGCTTTCGCGTTTCATAGAGACCCCTCAGCTTTTTCTGAGCACAACCCTCATCGGCTTTACTATTTTTCTCGTGTGCTTTGTGCTGCTCTTTAGCGTTGTGACCACGCCGTTATGGAATGTGATCGGCCTCAAAAACGATCTGGCCCGCCTCCTTCTCGACATCATCCTCGCCACGTTTGTCGTACTGATCTTTGCCGAGTTTATACCGCGCGCCATCTTCAGGGCGAAGAGCAATTTTATTCTTACAAAATTTGTGTGGCTGATCAATTTTTTGTACCAGGTACTGAGGCCGATCGGAAACCTTTTTATAGGCCTTGCCGATTGGGTCCTGAAATATGTTTTCAATGTCAGGGTAAATGAAACAAAGGATGCACTTGCGGGCAATGGCCTGGAAACGATGTTCCAGCATAAGACCGATGGAGAGGCGGAAACACCGGAACTGGATACTGACCTCTTCGACAATGCGCTCAATCTGCATAATACGAAAGTGCGCCAGTGCCTAGTTCCGCGAAAGGAGATCATTGGTGTGGATGTAAAATGCTCCATCGAGCAGCTGCGCGAAAAATTCATTGATACGAAGCTGAGCAAGCTTATCGTATATGAAAACAATATCGATACGATCCTTGGTTATGTGCACCAGCTCGACCTTTTCAAAAGACCTGAAAGCCTTCAGTCGATCCTGCTTCCGATCCCGGCCGTTCCTGAAAGCATGAGCGCTACTGATCTCATCAGCCGTTTTACCCGCGACCGGAAAAGTATTGCGTGGGTGGTAGACGAATTTGGGGGAACAGCGGGCATAGTTACGATGGAAGATGTGCTCGAAGAGATTTTTGGTGAGATCCATGACGAGTATGACAGCGAAGAATTTGTTGAGAAGCGCCTCGCCGAGGATGAATACATTTTTTCAGGCCGCCTGGAGCTGGATTATCTCAGGAAAAAATATGAGCTCGATTTTCCGGAAACGGAATCGGAAACCCTATCCGGATATATCATCAATCATTATGAAACTATACCGCAGCAAAAGGAACGGATCATTATAGAAGACTATGAATTCGATATTCTGAGTGTGAGCGATACAAGGATCGAGATGGTGAAGCTCAAGGTTCTGAAATAGGCGGGTTGTAATGATGAATGATGATAAGGCATAGCTCGCTTAGGTTCTGGCTTACCTGGTTTGCGATCTTTTATAGGGTGCGTGCCGCATTTTGCGTTCAGATTTTACTTCCGGGAAAGCGATCGCTTTGATGGCGTTCTGATCACATCCGTTAATATCCGGTTAAGGGCTTCTTTCCACTTTTAATCTTTTGAACCAGTGCAATCTGCGGCTATCTTTGCCCCACTTTAAAACAATGGCCTTAAGCTTTTTTCGCAGAAATAATGAAGAACGGGCAGAAATGTCCTTTATCGATCACCTCGAGGTTTTAAGGGGGCACATATTCCGAAGTGTGGTAGCCATTGCCATTGGCGCTGTTGTAGCCGGCATCTACAATAAATTCATCATTAAAAACATCCTTCTCGGACCCACCCATAACGATTTTCCAACCTATGGCGTCATCTGCAGCATCGGCCGGTCGCTGAACCTGGGAAAGGCGCTTTGTATGGAAGGCATTACACTGAAGCTGCAAAGCACAAATGTGTCGGGACAATTCAGCATGTGGTTTACTGTGGTGCTCGTGAGCGGATTGATCATCGCCTTCCCCTACGTATTTTATCAGTTCTGGAAATTCATAAAGCCGGCGCTCACGAAGCGAGAGCTCAGCAGGACGCGAGGTGTTATCTTCTGGGTGTCGTTTCTTTTTTTCACGGGTGTCCTCTTCGGTTATTTTGTTGTAGCACCTTATGCGCTCAACTTTTTTTATCATTTCCAG
>DATMHB010000403.1:0-5006 GCA_035555175.1 Flavisolibacter sp.
TACCCTCGCTGTTGGACAAGAAACAGAATCAGCAATGAAATTGGCCTTTGGATTGGATGTTATGATGAAGCTGGCTTGAGTGAGGCTGTCCGAGCAACCGAATGCATCTTTCACCACGAGCTTTACGTCAAAATTTCCAAGTTTGGCATAGGTGTGCTTTACAGGACCCGCATTGAAAATGGGAGGGGTTTGATCACCGAAGTCCCATTTCCAGCTCACGATATTATTGATCCCATCGTTCTTGGAAACGTCATTGAAAGTCGTTTCTAGTCCTGTGCAACCCGTTGGATTGACAGCATTGAACAGCGCCAGCGGCCCATTCACCCGAACGGGATGCGACGCCGTGTCCTTGCAACCATGGATATCGGTTGCAATAAGACTGTCGATAAAATCGCCGGGCACATAATAAGTAAATCCTGCCACCGCACCGGACGCAAACCCGCCGTTGCTCGATTTCCAGCTATAATCTGCAAAGTGATCGGGGTTCTCAACCTGCGCTTTCAGGGTAACGGTCTGGCCCCAGCAGATCGCAGTTGGATTAACCGAGAAGTCAACGCTTTCCTTAAATACTTTCACTTCCCTGGTAATCGTGTTTGGGCAATCGCCGTTGGTAATTGAAAGTGTTACATTGTAAATTCCGTAAGCGGGGAAAGTATGCGAAGCATTTTGCGTGTTGACCACTGGGGACCCATCTCCGAAATTCCATGACCAGCTGAGATTTCCCAGGGTAGGATCGATGATTGAAGAATCAGAGAAATTAAAATCAAGCCGCGAAAGACTGTTGCAATTCGACTGAAATCCGAATTTGGCGATCGGTGGCTTGATCCGGATAAACTGGCTTTGGATAGAAGAATCGCGGCAACCATGATTTGTTGCATAAAGCTTCACCGTCATATAGCCGGTATCGCTGAACTGGTGAATCGGATTTTGTGAAGTCGATGATGTACCATCACCAAATACCCACAGCCATTGGTCCGCCACCGTATCTGTAAGATTTTGAAAAGATACATCCGTCAAAGCGCAGGCCGGCTTTGGCGTTGCGTCGAAATTAACCAGCATATGCCGGCCTACGGTGACCGCATCCGGTATCGTTGCAGTTTCAGTGCAGCCTGTACTTGTCGTGATCGTCAGCTTTACCTGATAAGTGCCCTGGTCCGTGTATGTGTGGGCTGGGGCAGAAACCGTTGAAAAAGCAGATCCATCACCAAAGTCCCATTCATATGAAGTGACGGCATCGAGCGTTGTAATGATCGGAGAAAGTGTAACGTTGAATGGAATGCACCCCTCTACGGGCAAAGGGTTGACGGAGATCTTTGGTCTTGCGATCTTCACATACGGCTCCATTTTCAAAGTATCGGTGCAGCCCGATGTATTCGTTACGATCAGCCACACGTTGTAATCGCCATAATTGGTATAGGTATGCGTTGGATTCTGGCTGTTTGACGTAGTTCCGTCCCCGAATATCCAATGCCAGCTCACTGCGTTCTGCGACTGGTCCTTAAAGTTCACGGTAAGAGAAGGTTCGCATTTGAACCTGGTATCGGATGTAAACATTGCTTTGGGCCGCGCAAGTGTTTTGATAGTCTTTGTAGCCGAATCCTTGCAATAAGCATAGGTGTTGTACAACTTGACCGTATAGTTATTTGGCGTGGTGTATTGTTCTACACCATTCAGGGTTGTGTCGGTTGCTCCATCGCCGAAATTCCAAAGGGTGCTTAAGGGTTTAGGGCTCGAAGTGTTGATGAAGTGAGCATCCGTCTTAATGCAAATACTGTCCGGAGCGGAGAACGAAGTGGTGATGTTCAAAATGTTCAGCACCGTGTCCCTGACCAGCGTATCGGAACATCCGCCCGAGCTTGTAGTCGAAAGCGTAATGGTATAATTGCCCGGGCTATTGTAGGTGTGCACGGGATTCTTTGACGTAGAAGTCTGTCCATCTCCAAATTTCCAGAACCACGTCAACGTGTTAGGGCCCGTAGAATTGTTAGTGAAGCTGATATTAAAGGGGGGCCGGCAAACGGTTGGTAAAGTGTTGGTGAATGATGATTGTACGCCGCCCGCGATCTGAATGTAAGATGTTTTTGTGTAAGCGGAATAGCAGCCTTTATCATTGGTTACTTTCAGCGTTACAGTATAGTTGCCCGACGATGTGTATACGTGACGTGGATTCTGATCTGTGGCCTGCGTTCCGTCGCCAAAGTCCCAAAGCCATTCTGTATTCTTGGTTTCGGTACTGGCGGTAGAAAGGTCGGTAAATTGTGCCCTATGCGGAAAACATGCGGTGCTGTCGTTCACCGTAAAGTTGACGCTCGGCTTTCCCCACACGATAATGTACTGGTTCTTCGTCATCGTGTTCGAGCCGTGTGCATTGGTTGCGGTAAGCTTAACCGTATATTTTCCGGGTTTGAAATAAGTTGTAGAAGGATTGACCAGCGTGGACGTTGCGCCATTGCCAAAGTCCCAGAAATAGCTTGTCGGATTTCCTGTCGACTGATTCTGAAAATTGATGACCACAGGCGAACACCCGGAAGTATTACTGGAAGTAAAATTAGCTGTCTGCCCAAAGGCAACAACGGTGCAGGCCAGCAACAGAGTCAAAGTGGTGGTCTTCAGTATCAATATTCTCACATTTAAGCCTTTCCGGCAGTTTTCTAAAGGTGGTTTAATTCGCAAGGTGCTTAAAGAACGTCAAACAGCTACAAAAATTATTCCTGCCTGACGATTGAAACCTGCAATCTGACAGCCTATTGCTTATCAAGTCGCAAATTTCTTTGTTCGCCACTTACTGTCTGGCTGGCTTCCACGGATGTCCAGGTGGTATTGTTGATGTTCCATGTACCGTTCAGAAGAGCGAGTGGGTTCACGGCATTGGAGAAGTTAGAGGTGATCGTCAGCGCGGCCGGGTCTGCATTCCAGGTACCTGTTTTTTCAACAGCGCCGTTGTTGATCGCCTCAACGGTAAGGTTTTCTTTGAATTGGAATTTATAGGGGCTGAAGTCAGCTGTAATATCTATGGATCCCCTTTTAAAACTGGTGACCTTCCACTGGCCATTTACCATGGCCTGCACGATCAGGTTTTGCTGCACTTGTTCCTGTTTTTCCTTGCTGCAGCCTAAGGCCATAGCAAAAAAAACAATTATATAAAGTTGTTTCATGAGGACCGTTACAAGTTATAAATAGATACGTACTTATCCAATAGGTAGTTGAGGAAGAAATCCGGATCGAGCGTTTTTCCGGTTACTTCCATGCATAATTCTTCGCTTGTAAAGAATCTTCCTTTGTTATGAACATGCATGCGCAGCCATTGCAGGAGCTCCGATGTGTCGCCGGTTTGAATTTTCTGTTCAAGATCTTTTATTTCGCGCGCGGCCGCAGCGAAAAATTGTGCGGCATATAAGCTGCCAAGGCTATAGGTCGGAAAATAGCCTATGGAACCATGGCTCCAATGTACATCCTGCAGGCAACCGGTCTTATCGTCCGGCACATCAACCCCAAGCAGGTTTTTATATTGTTCATTCCAATAAGCAGGGATGTCCTTTACAGCCAGGCTTTTATCCATCAGTCTTTTCTCCAGCTGATACCTGATATAAACGTGAAGATGATAGGTGATTTCGTCGGCCTCCGTCCTTATCAGGCTTGGCTGAACCTTGTTGATGGCTTTGAAAAAATCATCGAGACTGACGGCCGCAAACTGTTCGGGGAAAAATTTTTGAAGGGGCGGATACGCAAATTTCCAAAAGGCCCAGCTGCGCCCTACATTGTTTTCCCACAATCTTGACTGCGATTCATGAATGCTATAGGAACAAGCTTCTCCCAGCGGAAGGCCATATTGTTCTTCAGGAAGTCCCTGCTCATACAATGCGTGCCCTACTTCATGGATACAGCTCCATGTCATATTCCCGAAATCATTTTCGGAAACCCTTGTAGTGATGCGCACATCGTTCCTGTTGAATGAAGTACTGAAGGGGTGCTCGCTGAGATCCTGCCTGCCCGCTTCAAAATCAAAATTTATTTTTCCGACCAGGAACATACCCCAATCCCATTGCTTTTGTTTCGGAAAGTGTTTTTTCAGGAAGGAGTCATCGACCTGCGGAGCTGCATTGATCCTTTGGCTCAATTCCTTCAGTTTTGGCAACAGACCATCGAACGTCCGGTCAAGCAGGTCAACCGTGCATCCTCTTTCAAATTCGTGCAGTAATGCATTATAAGGATGGCCCTCGAATCCAAGTAATGAAGTTTCTTCCCTTTTTAATTGGATCAGTGCGTCAAGATCCTTTTCGTAAACGGCGAATGAATTTTTCTTTCGCGCTTCGATCCACGAATGGAACGCCTTATTTATCTGTTCGGACAGCGCACGCACAAACTGCGAAGTGTATTTCCTGTTGCGCACATAATCTTCATGGGTACGTTCAACATTTCTTTTCTGTTGAATCGTAAGACCGTCCTTCTGCATTAGCGTTTGCAAAAGGTCTCCGAGTTCGTCTTCGCTGAATAAACGATGACTGATCTCCGAAAGGGTGCTGATCTGTTGGCCACGAAATGCGGCGCCCTTTGGCGGGAGGTACGTTTCCTGATCCCACTGAAGAACAGCATTGGCGTTTCGCACGTCGGCAATGCGCTGCATTTTTTGCCTGTATTTTTCGTATAGGTCGGGTGTTGCGATCATGCTTCAAAGCTAAAGGAAATAAAAAGTCCCCTGCGGAGCAGAGGACGTATAAAAAAAGGGTGTTCTCTATTTCGGAAAGTTATGGGCTTTTTTGATCGATTCGATCTCTTCGATAAAATACACTGTGCACAGGCTGGTGAGGCGCATCATCTGATAAGCATCGAAATTGCCGGCAGCGGTGACTAATATATGGCCGCGGACATTCTCGGTAGTTGTTCTTGCATACTTCAAAAGATCGGTGCTCGAAGTTTTAAATGAATCCAGTGCAGCGTCTGCAGATTTGAATGCAGCAATTTGAATCAGCAATTGTTTTGGGTCCCGGCCAATTTCGCTTGCAATG
>DATMHB010000404.1:0-3876 GCA_035555175.1 Flavisolibacter sp.
TGAAGGTCGAATCGGCCGGCGATATTATCCCATAACGTTTGCAGAACAGATAAGAATGCAGTTGCTTCGGGCGAGCGATTGCTATAAAGCAGGACGGTTCTTAAATGCTTATGGAAATAGAGCGAAGTCTTAAGGAGTGAAATGATTGGCGTGATACCGCTTCCGGCAGCAAGGAAGAACAGTTTTTTAAACGAAACAATGTCGGGGGGCAATATAAACAGGCCGCCCGCCCCGGTTGTCATAAGCTGTTCTCCCGGCTGTGCGCGGTCGACAAGATATCTTGAGAAAGCACCGTTCTCAATGCGCTTTACCCCGATCGTTAATTGTTCTCCAAGAAGCGGTGCGGATACGATGGAATAGGATCTTCTGAGTTCCTGGAGTTCGGTACGGTGAACAAAAGTGAGGTATTGGCCCGCCTGGTAATCGATACCATGGCCTTCTTTAAATACGAATGTTTTGAATCCTTTGGTCTCTTCGTGGATCTGCTCAATGATCACTGGTTTAAATAGCACAGCCGGGAGAATTGAACTTAAATATCGTTAATTCTCCCGGAGCGCATCCAACCACTGACCAGGGTCAGCTGGTAAAAGCAACGGCCATTATTGTGATAATGATGATGAGTGTAGTAGCCCAAAGAAAAAAGGCAATGCTGTTTACAATCAGCGCTACAATAGGATTGCGTTTGTAAAGGTGTACAATCGTTTTCATAGGTTTAAGTTTAAACGGATCATGGGATACTGGATTGGAAAAACAAAATACTCAACAGAATGCAAAATTTATAGCAGAACGGGAAAAAACATCACGAAAGGAGACAATTACGTAGTGGGTTTACACAATAAAAATTATATGCCCTCGATCACCACCTTTTGTGAATTATAGATAACTAGTCAGCAATGAGTTACAAAGTGGGCACGAAATATATATTAGATCCGTGAAGGATCTTATAAGCTAAACGACAGGATTAAGCGGTCGGCTGCTCCCCGCATGCGTGGCTCCGGCACTTATTTGGCTAAACAATTCTTTTGCTCCTCTGTCATGTGCATAAAAAAACTTCCCGGTGAAGGGAAGTTCTTTATCCGTATCACGTGCTTATCGTTTAGCGACTTTCAGGGTTTGCGCATTGCCCTTACCGTCTTCAAATCTTAGAAAATAAAATCCCGTATTCACAGACGAGAGGTCGATCATTGTTTGCTGCGCACCCTGGGCTGGAATCACCGTTTTCAATTGTTTTCCGTCGGCAGCGCTGATAACGATCCTGCTGCCCGCGACTGCGGCCGGGTGTTGCAGTGTAACATCCCTTTCTGCCGGCATCGGGAAAGCTCTCAATTCCACCAAAGCTTCCGATTGCAATCTGAGTATGATGCTGAATTTATACTTTCCATCTTCGTCCACGCTCCTGATCCTGTAAAAGCTTTTTGTCTGAATATAATGATCGGTGTACTCATATTCTGTTTTTCCTGCGGCATCCACCGAACCGATCTTACTGAAGCTACTACCATCAGGGCTCTTTTCAATGTCATAGCGCAACACCCCTCTTTCTTCGGCCACTTTCCATGTAAGCTTTGCCCCGATGTTTTCTTTTTTGACATCCACATTCACAAACCGTACAGGAAGCGGATCGGGTTCGGTTGCCTGCCTCACATTTGTCAGCATCCATTCCCACACGGAAAGTCCTGTTGAAGGATCATGCCAGCTGGTATTGTAATAGTCATTCCAGCAACAGTGACCGCCAGGGAAGATATTGAGCTGGCTCGAGGTTGGGAAAAGTGTGTTACAGTCGTTGGAATAGTTGGTTGCGTTAGTAGTATTAGTTGGATGGTTATTTCCTGAAAAGAACCAGGTCTTGATCTTGTTTTGTCCGATCAGCGCAGGATCGTAAGGCCACACCTGGGCGGGACTCATGGGCACTGCGGCGGCAATGAGATGACTGACATCGTTATTAATAATAGCAGAACTATAACTCTGTTGTCCACCGGCACTGAGACCTGTTACATACACGCGGTTCGTATCGATCCTGTAGTTCTGCTTCAGCCATGCAAGTTCGTATGGAAGCCAAACGGGGTTGGGGCTCCATGACCAATGCTGTACTGAAAGCACAATAAAAGAATAAGTCTGTCCATCCACCCTGTTAGTAATATTGTCCGGTCTCATACCATTGGCGATAAGGTTGGGCAATCCCTGATTCAACAGAATGTTCGGATCGGAACCAGCTTCACCTACGCCGTGGTAAAAAAATACGACGGGATAATTTTTTCCGGAAGTTGCATAGTCTGCAGGCAGATAAAGCCAGCCTTTTACGGTGGCACCGGCCCATGCATCGTAAGGAACAGTAACAAGTTGTTGGGGACCCTGTGCGCGGCTAAGCATAGCAGATAGCAACATGCTAATGATCAAAGCATTTTTCATAGGTAGCGATTTTGGATTTTAAAATATTCTGTTCTGGTATACAGAATTACTTAGCGATACTAAAGATACTGGCTGCATTGAAAAAAATACACAGCAAAGTAATTTTTCATAACAATGGAGTATAAACGCTTTCAGAAAATCCCCAATGAAATTTGATGTGTAGGTAAAACTCCTTAGTGATGATGGGATGAACTTCTTACCGGCTGCCGATGCTGCTTAAACCTCTTACATATACGCATTGACGAATAAGAAAATAAATCCGCTAAGTGCTATAAGTCCATGAAGAATAGCAAGCCATTTCGGGATTGGCTTATTGTTTACATCCCTGATGAAGACGATAACACCGCCGGTAGCCGCAACGATGAAGAGCACGAGGCTGTCTTTTGTTCCCGGATGATTGCGGAACGAATACAAAACAAGAACGAACAATCCAGCGGCTGCCAGCACACCATGTGCGATGGCCATGGTGGTTGAAGTTTTTTTGCCACTGATAATGAAAAACAAGAGGATCATGCCGAGAATGGCTGCAAGCGCGAAAAATGAGACGGCCGTGTTGATCATCGAAGCTGGTTGATTTGGAACAACAAAATAATATATCCTCTGCTTTAAACAAGTTCTGTTAGGGCAACATGCCAATGTCCCAACGCTACGCCCCGATCTTACGTATATGAAATAGTAGCTGCCATACTACACCGGTTGATAGAAAGGACCCTCGAAAGAGGGTCTTTATCTCCAGGCATACCCGCTTGCGAGGCGAACGCAGCAATAATAATTTTTTTCCATGTGTGCAACCAAATAGTTCTAATGAAGCATCATGGAGATGGAATTCATAGGATATTGGAAATTACCGAGGCCGGATGTCTATCCGGCTTTTTTGTGCCCATACTGAACAGATCGCTAAAAACGAACGACAAAAGGAATATAAAGAAGGTAAGAACACAGCCCATCTACGCCAAGGCTGCGATGGACGAAGTGAGGGCGAGGGATATAGTAAGCCCAATTCTTTAGGTAGTTTGCCTTTGGCTTTTTTATCGTTTGCGAGCTCTGCGGCTTTGCGGCTTTGCGTGAAACAAAGCCCGCCTACGCAAGGCTTCGGCGGACGAAGCGAGAAACAGAGCCCGCCTACGCCGAGGCTTCGGCGGACAGAGCGAGAAACAGAGCGGGAGCGAGGGAGCGAAATAAGCCTAGTGTTTTATGCCGGGCGGGCCGGGATGAGTTTCGACATTCCCTTGTGGCTGGTTTCAGCGCAAACGGCTCATAAAATGCACGATCGAAAAACGTAACTTCATAAGCGCTCTTTCCTTCAGCTTAAATTAAAAGACCATGGGAAAAAATTCTTCAGCCCTTCATGATGACCCACCACGTGAATATGCACACATGTCAAGGAGGACGGCAGTCAGGCTGGCTGCTCTGGGTACGGCTTCCCTGTTAGTTTCACCGCGACTGTCATTTGGTTCATCGCCCAAAAAA
>DATMHB010000405.1:0-2223 GCA_035555175.1 Flavisolibacter sp.
TTATCCTTTCGGGGATCTTTATAAGCAAAAGCCTCGCAAAGCATTCCGTGAAAAAACTCGCCGGCATAAAGTTGGAACTGCTCCTGTATCCTTATCTGGTGTGGACGATCATCCAGATCACACTGCAAATTTTGTTATCAAACTTTACGAATTCGGAAAGGACCCTCATCGATTACACTTATATTTTTTATCAGCCGCGCAGCCTCGATCAGTTCTGGTACCTGCCGGCCCTCTTCAACACTACTATGATCTATGTGCTGTTGAAGACCAAGTTAAAAGTGACAACGGGCTGGCAGCTGTTGATCGGCATCTTCCTGTATTTCCTCTCTCCTTATTTTCAGGAAGTGAGCATGATGTCCGACTGGATGTCTTTTTATTTCTTCTTTGCCCTCGGCGATGCGATCTCAGGACTGGTATTCAAACCATCACTCCAGTCCTTTTTTAAGAATCCCTATGCGCTGCTGCTGGTGATCCCGATCTTCGTACTGTCGCAACAATATTATTTCCTGCATCACTTTGCAAATTTTGCAATTGCCGAGAGGGCCACTTTTTCAAGTCCCGATTTTCTGCATCACTTCAAGGACCAGATCGATTTCCTCTTCGTTGCCTTTACCGGCTGTCTCGCCATGTTTATACTGGCCTTTCAGCTGCAAAACCTGGGCAGACTTTCATTTCTGCGGGTAATAGGATTCCACTCGCTCTATATTTACGTCATGCATGTGATCGTTACAGCCTGCATACGGCTCGTGCTTGTGCGGGCATTCGGCATAACGGATCCTTTCGTCTTACTTTTTGTGAGCATTGCTTTTGGTGTGGCAGTGCCCATTGCATTTTATAATCTCTGCATCCGCAACCACGCTCTGTCCTTCCTTTTTACGTACAGGAAAAAGAAACCGAAGGCTGCTCACCCCAAGGTGATGCGACCTGCAGTTGTGCGGCCATCGGGCAACGAGCTTACGATCTGAATCATCCATTTTTTTCCACTGCAGATTCGACCCCTGCCGGCAAGGGAGATGTTCGCCTGAACAACCTGTCTTTCAGCCGAAGGAAGCGCACTTCATACAAACGATAGCTCAATGCAGCAACGAGATAAACGGCCGCGAGATAAGGAATAAAGAAAAGGAGTTTCAAAAAAATATTTTGCGGCGCCGCGATCTTCGCCATTACATACACGAAGATGAGCCAGTGAAAGATGTACATGCCATACGAAACGCGCCCGATACTTACGAGAATATTGTTCTCAAAGATCCTGCGCAAAAGTGTACTTCCCTGGCGATGAATATCGGTTAGCAGCAAAAGAAAAGAAGCAAAACAAAGATTCAGTACGGAATAGCGCCATACGTGCGCATAGTTGCCGACCGCGTCATGATTGTATCCCAGGTCACTCAGATACGGAGGCGCCGCAATTTCAGACAGATAGTTGGCCAGTCCTGCAATAACTACCAGCGCAAGGGTTGAAATAAAGAGCGCTCTTGCATTTTTTATTTTCCTGTTGAGTGAAAGCACGGGGATCAATCCGCCCATGAAAAATGCATCGAGGTGGCTGAGCGTATTCCAATACACGGCGTCCGCCGCTATGGGCATCGAAGCCCGTGCACCATAATATCCGCCCAATAAATAGCGCGTGACCGGAGTGATGAAGATCATTGCCACGAGGAACCACTTGACGAGTCGCGCCGGCAGGAAGAAAATGATGAGTGGGAAAAAAAGATAAAACTGTTCTTCAATCGAAAGCGACCATAAATGCGTGAACAACGGATTGCCCTGCCAACCGGAAAGCAACCTTGTATAATTGAATGTATAGGTAAAAAGATAAGGCGCGTAGAGCGTGTAATAAGAGGGAAAATGCAGCAGCAGAAAACCCAGGCCGAGCACGATCAGGTAACCAAAATACAATGGAAAGATGCGAAGGGATCTTCGTACCCAAAATTTTTTGAATTTGAAGGTGAGGCCCGCCTGCCTGAATTTTTCTTTCCACAGTATGCCGGTGATAAGGTAACCTGATAAAACAAAAAACAGCTGCACACCCATCCATCCGAAATGCGTAATGCCCGCATGAAAGGTCATTACCAGTATGATGGCCAATGCCCTTACTCCGTCCAGACTCTTTATATAACCATCATTCATGATTGCAGCATTAACATCAATAGTATTTTACTTCCACTTCCCCTGGCAGCAATGGCTGATACATCTCGAGATCTTTTTTCAGCCGCGGTGCGATCG
>DATMHB010000406.1:0-6141 GCA_035555175.1 Flavisolibacter sp.
CTGCTTCATAGTTTTGAATGCCCGACAATTCTTCCTGCGTTGGTGGCTGCACCTGCAAACGCTTGATCTCTTTTTCAATTTCCGACAAAGCGTCCACGGTATGTTCGCTTGTGATATCGGCCTGCTCGTACCATATCGAGGCGCCCTTCCTGTTGAGCACGGAACTGAAAGGAGAATATGTATAGCCTTTGTTCTCCCGGATGTTCGAGGTAATGCGCGAACCGAACGATCCGCCGAGCAGTGAGTTGGTCACCAGCAGGGGAACATAATCCTTGTTCGTTGGAGTCACTACCGGAAGTCCCACCATCAGCGTGGTCTGAGGCGCAGCTTTGCGATCAACCACCATAGTATCGGCAGCAGCAACAGGATTGACCGGCGGATACAAAACATCCGGGCCCGGTTTCCATTGCGTCAACGAAGCATTGACGGCAGCTTTCACTGCCTTGTCGTCGAAATTGCCCACGACATATAAAACGGAGCGCTTCGCTCCAAAGTTTTGGTCATAAAAATCCTTCACCATCTGCAGCGTATAGCTGTTGATCATTTCTTCAGTTGGGAAAATATTTCCGTATGGATGATCCTTGAAGATAGCTTCAAAGAACTGCTCCTGTGCCTGCGCCTGCGGAACCGCTTTTTGTGTGATGAGCCTGCGCTTCATGTCACTCTTCAAACGATCGAGTTCGGACGCAGGAAATGCCGGTTGCTGTACCAGATCGGAAACCAGTTTGATGAAATCCGGCGCGTACTCCGACAGCACGGAACCAGTAATGGTTGTTTGTGTCGGTCCCACAGCAACGTTGAGGCTTCCGCCCATCATGGCTGCCTTTTTGGAGAGTGTTGCGAAGTTCATTTTGGAAGTGCCTTCTCTAAGCATACGGCCCGTCAGGTCGGCCAGCCAAACCTGGTCCTTGCCCTCATGAATATTGCCGGTCTTGATGATCAAACTGATCGTCGCCTTTGGCAGATTGCCGTAATGCACCAGCGTCGACTTTAGTCCATTGGAATAGCTCTGTGTATTTTTTTCTGATAGTTTAAAGTCCCTGGCCTTGCCTCCGGCAGGTGGCGTTTGTTTCTGCGCGATGACATTGTCTGTCAGGATCACAAAAAGAAAACCAAGGATATAAATCAAAGACTTTTTCATGAATTAGCGGGTTTTGGTTCAATGATCAATATGGTTCTGTTCTTTGCACTCAGGTATTTTTGTGCGGTTTTTCGGATGAGCTCCGGCGTTACTTTCTTGAATTCGCTTTCAAGCGTATTGATCTTCGCGGGGTTGTCATCGAACAGCGCGAAGCAGGCCAGCAGATTTACTTTGCCTATTCCGAAAGTGCCGCCCATGGCATCATATAAACCCGACCGCATTTTTACAATTGCGAGCTTCAGATCGTCGGCGGTTACATTTTTCAGGTCGGACACTGCGAGGTCATATTGCCTGATGATGGAGTCGGCAGGAATGCTCGCATCATAAGTGAGGTTCGAAACCCAAAGCATCGGGCCGTTATAGTCGAACATATTACCAAGTCCGATGTTGATGCCGCCACTAACACCGCTGGTGTATCCTTTTTGTTGTACAAGCGACTGGTAGAGGCGGCTGTCCTGGCCCTGTACGAGCATCTGGTCGATCAGCCCCATAGCGTAGTATTCGGGTGTATTGCGCTCTGGCATTTTATACCCTATGGCGATCGCCGGCTTTTTCGCAAGCTTGTCCTCTTTTGTAAAGCGTTGCTCTTTTTCCTGTGCCGGTTCTTTCAGATCGGGTTTTGGCGGCAGCTTCGAGGGCGGGATCTTGCTGAAGTATTGATCAATCCATTTTTTAGCATCGTTTACTTCAAAATCGCCGGACACTACCAATACCGCATTGTTGGGCGCATAAAAGGTTTTAAAAAAAGCATCTACGTCTTCGAGCCTGGCAGAATCAAGATCGGCGAGGTCGCCATAAAAATTGTGTGCATTGTACCAGTTCTTGTTCGCGTACTGCGGCATGTCGAGCCACGGAAAGCCACCATAGGGCTGGTTTAGCACGTTTACTTTTACCTCGTTCTTCACGACGCCCTGCTGGTTGGTGAGGTTGTCCTGTGTGATTTTCAAACCTCTCATGCGGTCCGCTTCCGCCCACAGCGCGGTCTCCAGCTTATGTGCCGGCATCACTTCAAAATAGTTAGTGAAATCGAAGCGGGTAGAACCGTTAAGGATGCCGCCATTCTTCTGCACGAGCTGAATGAACTCCATCTTGCCCAGATTTTCAGATCCCTGAAACATCATGTGCTCGAAAAGATGGGCAAAGCCCGTCCTGTTTTTTGGTTCGATGCGGAAACCGATATTATAGTAAACACCGACTGCAATAGTAGGCGCGGTTTTATCCGGCGACAAAACCACTTTTAATCCATTGCCGAGTTTGTAATAGGTTACGGGTACCTGGAGCCCCGGAGGCGCAGGCTTCTTTCCCCACGAAAGCAGGATCAATGCCGGCATCAGTATCCAGGCCGATCTTCGAAGGAAAGTCAGAAGAGCATAATTCATAAGCTTGTTTTTAATGTATGTAAATAGAAACAATTTCTTGGACCGTCAATTTAAAAAAGCGCGTCAGTATAAATGAATAAAAACATGACCAGTGGTTGAATACAGGGCCGGACAGGCGTTTAGAATTTGTCGACCAAATGGTTATACTCCGGATGTTGTTTGATATAGTCGGCGACAAACGAACAATAGATCCTCACTTTTATTTTCCTGCTTTTTGCATATTCAAAAGCATGGGCCGCCAGGGCGGATGCGAGGCCCTTTCCGCCAATAGAATCGGGAACGAATGTGTGCATGAGCGCTAGGCTGTTCTTGTACCAGCGGTATTCGAGAAAGGCGCGTTCTCGTTCCAAAACAATCTCGAATTGTTCGTTGTCTTCATTATTTACTATAACGTATGGCTCAGTCATCCAGCCTGGTTTGTTGGTGCGAGCCGTCGCAGTAAGGTTTGTTTCCAGACAGGCCGCAGCGGCAGAACGCAGTTACCTTTGTCTTTTTCATCTTGTCTCCCCGCTGGTCTTTTACGCTGATCGTTCCGAAGACGAGTAGCGGACCATTATGAAGTACTTCAACTCTTGTGTCGGTTGATTGCTCTGTTTCTGTTGACGGATGTTCATTATAAAAAAAACTCAGGGCGCCGCTCGGACATTTCTTCACCTGGTCAACAATTCTTTCCGTGGCCGCCCCGCCGATATTGATCCAGGGTCGTTCTTTCGGGTTGAATACTTCCGACAGGCCGGTTTCGCCCTTCCAGCAAATAGTTGAATGGATGCAAAGCCCCGGCTTCCAAACGACCGTGATGGTTCCGTTGGAATAATTCCTCGTTAAGGTCTTCTGGTCCATAAGAAGGGCAATTTAAATACAATAGCACTGAATACGCAAAGTCCACTGGTGAGGACTGCGCCCATCTGGGTCTTGTCACATCACACACAAAAGGTAACGCATTATTGCCTGTGACGGATCAGTGGGTAAAGCTTTTCTTTTGAAGCTTTTCGTGAACGGAACCCACCTGCATGAGTGCAGCGGAAGCATACCACGGATGGAGCTCCACGTCAAACATGCCCGCCCTCACGGCAGGGTCGGTATTCACCACTGTCCTCGCCTCGTCAATGGTTCTTACGTCAAATATGAAAATGCCGGCGATGTCGGTTTTGTCGAGGAACGGTCCCGCCACCAGAAGCTTTCCCTCTTTTGCGAGACGCATGATGTTTTGAAGATGGCCCTGAAGCAGCTGGTTTCTTTGTGCGGAGTCCGTGACCTTTACAGGCCCGGCTTTCAAGAAAACCATGACGTATTGTTTCATGCCGTAATCATCGGCCCCGAATTTTTTTGCGAGCGCGGAATCGTAAACAGTTTTCGTTTGTGCTTCGACGTTGGCAAAAAGCACCAGCATAATACAACAGAGGTAAATTCTCATACAATGGCTTTGGATTTATAAGGTAGGAAGAAGTTGCGACTTGCAATGGCTTTCGCGCAAAGTCGCCACACATGCGTCGGCCTGTTGTTCTCCGGCCAACAACAATAATTTTACCGGGAAGAATTTTTCCTGGTTTAATAATTCAGCAATTGCTGTACTGTGCTATTTAACCTCGATTTGGCCAGGAAGTTTTGTTCAAGCTCGATATTGAATGGCACGGCCGTATCCAGCGATGCGCAACGCATTACAGGCCCGTCAAGAAACTCGAAGCAATGCTCTGCGATCCATGCTGCGATCTCACCTCCGATCCCTCCTGTCAGTGTATCCTCGTGCAGCAACAATGCCTTGCCCGTTCTTTTTACCGCCGAGGCGATCGCATCGTAGTCGAGCGGCAGCAGCGTTCTCAGGTCGAGGATATCGATTGAAACTTCAGGGTGGTCATTGGCGTATTCCATAGCCCAATGAACTCCGCTTCCATATGTGATAATAGAAATATCTTCTCCCCGACGCACGTGCCGCGCCTTGCCGATCTCGATCTCGTAATATTCTTCCGGAACATGGCCGCTCACACTTCTGTACAGGGCTTTGTGCTCGAAAAACATCACCGGGTTAGGATCGTTGATAGCAGCGATCAGCAGCCCCTTTGCATCCATAGGGGTTGAGGGATACACCACTTTCAAACCTGGCGTATGTACAAACCACGCTTCATTGCTCTGACTGTGGAAAGGGCCAGCGCCCACCCCCGCGCCGGTGGGCATCCTGATCACTACGTCGGCAGGCTGGTCCCACCGATAATGGATCTTCGCCAGGTTATTGATGATCTGGTTGAAGCCAACCGTTACAAAGTCCGCGAACTGCATCTCCATCATACTTTTGAAGCCTTCAAGACTGAGTCCCAATGCCGCACCCACAATTGCGCTTTCGCAAAGCGGTGTATTGCGCACCCGCTCCTTACCGAATTCTTTTACGAACCCTTCTGTGATTTTAAATGCACCTCCGTATTCGGCAATATCCTGTCCCATGAGCACCAGGTTCGCGTGCTGCTCCATGCTTTGACGGAGACCTTCACTGATCGCATCAATAAGGCGTAACGAACGTTCACCGCCATCGCGCCCCTCTTCTCCGATCGATAATGTCGGGGACCTGTCGCTGCGTTCAGCATACATGTCTTTTAATTCTGCCTCCGTTTCAATAATAGTTGCGTCTGTGTTGAATCCGGTTTTCAGTTCTTCTTCAATTCTTTGTTTGAGTTCCGTCCTGATCGATTCAATCCTCTCTTCATCCAGTACGCCTGCACCAATGAGGAAAGTTTCAAAATTTTTGATAGGGTCTTTGATACTCCACAAGTCAAACAATTCTTTCGGAACATATTTTGTGCCGCTGGCCTCTTCATGACCTCTCATGCGGAAGGTCATGCATTCAATGAGGTACGGCTTTTGGTTTTGGATACAATAATCTCTGACCCCCTTGATGGTATCGTAAACAGTAAGAATATTATTTCCATCGATCACCACACTTTCCATTCCGTAACCGCGCGCTCTTTCGGCCAGACTGCTGCAGCGAAACTGTTCGTTCACCGGCGTGCTTAATCCATAGCCGTTGTTCTCGATGAGGAAGATTACCGGAAGGTCCCAAACGGCAGCAACATTTAACGCTTCGTGGAAATCGCCTTCACTTGTACCGCCATCACCCGTGAAGGCCAGCGAAACCTTATTTTCTTTTTTGAGCTTATGGGCAAGTGCAGTGCCGTTCGCGATGGTGAGCTGTGGGCCCAAATGCGAGATCATGCCGCAGATATGATGTTCCGCACTTCCAAAATGAAAACTTCTTTCCCGTCCCTTACTGTAGCCGTTCTGTGCGCCCTGCCATTGTTTGAACAATCGGCTGAGCGGCATATTGCGCGTCGTGAACACACCGAGGTTCCTATGCAAAGGCATGATCCATTCGTCTTCTTCCAGTGCAAGCGTTGCACCAACTGAAATGGCTTCCTGGCCAATGCCGCTGAACCATTTCGAGATCTTTCCCTGCCTGAGGAGCAGCAGCATTTTTTCTTCGATCAGCCGTGGCCACAAAAGGCTATTATAAAAATGGATGAGTTGTTCGTTCGTAAGGTCCCTTCTGTAAAACTCCATGAATGTTATTTAGAATTCTCTGCTTCTTCCAATCCCGCCCAAAATAAAACTTACGGCTGAAACGATCAGGCTCAC
>DATMHB010000407.1:0-4490 GCA_035555175.1 Flavisolibacter sp.
TTTCCTGGAAGAAAATCCCTGCGGTTTTTCATTTTTTCCCGCGCTTTGCCAGTAAATTAGTAGTGGTAATCCCTTTGCCGCTAAACGTACTTTTATGGACGCGGGGAGCATCAGCATTATCATTATTCTTATCAACCTTGCCGTTTCCTGGAAAGGACTGACCAATGATGCATTTTATGAGCGCCATATTTTCGGCGTGGACAGGATCCTGATCAATAAAGAATATGGAAGGCTCATCACCTCTGGCTTTCTACATGTGAATTGGATGCACCTGATCTTTAATCTCATCGCACTTTATGCATTCAGTGCCGGCATCGAATACTACCTTGGCAGCGCCAGCTACCTTCTCATTTATTTTGCTTCGCTCATCGGCGGAAACCTTTTTTCATTGTTCATCCATAGACACGATGGGTCGTTCCGTTCTGCAGGGGCATCCGGTGCCATCAGTGGGATCATCTTTGCGTCCATTGCCCTCTTTCCCGGCTTTCATATCGGATTTTTCTTCCTGCCTCTTTCCATTCCGGGGTGGCTCTTTGGTGTAGTGTATGTACTTTATTCAATTTACGGCATCCGGTCGAAGACCGATAATGTAGGACATGAAGCCCACCTGGCGGGAGCGGTCGTTGGCATGCTCATCGGCATCGCGATCGAGCCCGCGGCGATCAGGACGAACTATGTGGCTATCACGGCCATTCTGGTCCCGGCGATCATCTTCATCTATTTCATCATCACCCGTCCTTATCTCCTCCTTGTCGACAACAGTTTTTTCAAATCGCAGCAAAGATATTATTCCATTGATCACCGCTATAATGCAGAAAAACGCGACCGCCAGCAGGAGATCGACCGGCTACTCGAGAAGATTCACAAGCAAGGCATGAAAAGCCTCACCAAGAAAGAAAGGGAATTCCTGTCGGAGTATTCGAAGGTGGTGAATTAGGCGGACGGGTTTCGCGCAAAGGCGCTAAGGTTTCACGCCAAGCCGCAAAGGCGCCAAGGTTTCGCGCAAAGGCGCTAAGATCGCAAAGGCGCAATACAAATTCAAAAGTCAAAATTCAAAATTCAAAAATCCTAAAGCAGAACGTTTACTACACCAACGCGATCATTCCTACGGAGCACTAACTAAGACTGCATTAAAGTATTAAAGGCCGAAATTCTTTCTACCCGCTCTTCGAACAGAGGATCTGGTCCAGCGCCTTATTTCCGTGGGTATCTTAATGACATTTATTCTTTAAAGAAGGCCTAACGGAATACAGCGCCTTTCGTTGCGTCGCATAGCACGAAGAGGAGACTTTGAATTAAAGACCGTCCAAATTCAGAGTGCTGCAGAGCGCCGATTCATCAGAGGCCGCCTTTGGATTTAAAGACTGGTGCGCATTGAATCGGCTTGAACTTTTGGCTCCACCTTTTGTTTCAAGACAAAAGGTTGGAAAAAGAAACTTCGATTCCTTTAAGGAAACTCCGCAAATGAGAACACTGCGCGGGTCCCTTTCAGGAGCCCCACGCACAAAGCTGGAAAAAGAAACTTCGAATCCTTTCAGGAAACATCGCTTAAGAGAAGCAGTATGGCGCGTAACGGTTGCGCGCGAAGCCGCAAAGGCTGCATAGAAATGCAAAACGCAAAGAACACTAAGGAGAAAAACCAAAGGGGCATTGATGCCCCTTTGCGTCTTCCTCGCGGTCCCTTGCCTTCTTTGCGTTTAAATCATCAGTTCATCAGAACTGCTTTAGTCCATATTTCCGCAGGTATCTTTCATTCAATTGCTTCTGCTTATCATCTAGATTGATATTCCTGCCCTGGATAAAAGCCTGCGTTACCTGGCTGGTTCTCATGTCTAAAATATCGCCGTCACTAATGATGATGTTCGCATCCTTGCCCACTTCAATGCTTCCCGTTTTCTTATCCACGCCCAGCACTTTTGCCGCATTCAGTGTGATGGATTGAAGCGCCTGCTCTTTGGTAAGACCATAGGTTGACGCCGTACCCGCATTGAACATCAAATTGCGGCCTCTTGTCTGACCATCATCGTCGTTGATCGCAAAAGTAACACCGGCCTTCTGCAGCATGGCAGCCGTCTTGTAAGGCTGGTCTACATCATCATCTTCCAATGTCGGAAGCGCGTGTGGCTGGTTCAGGATCACAGAAACATTGTTCTGCTTCAGGAGGTCTGCAATCTGCCAGCTATCACTGCCGCCAACAATGACCATATCAAAGCCAAACTCCCTTACAAAATCAAGAGCCACCAGCATTTGCTTTACTGTGTTGGCATGCACATACAATTTCTGGCTCTTGTCGAA
Organism: Flavisolibacter sp.; assembly: GCA_035555175.1. Classification (GTDB taxonomy): domain Bacteria; phylum Bacteroidota; class Bacteroidia; order Chitinophagales; family Chitinophagaceae; genus Flavisolibacter. The sequence goes on from DATMHB010000407.1 coordinate 2,296, forward strand.
CAATCCTTTCACCGCTGCAAACTTCAGATTGCTCTGATCATGGCTGCTTTCGCCATTGTAAGCCTTTGCTTCACGGAAGAATGATTTGATCCGATCTACTTTTTCCAAGCCTTCCTTCACAGGGTCGGCAGGTGGCTGATTAGGTCCGCCGTTGCCGCCTCCCCCGAAACCGAAGCCACGTGGCCTGGGCATTAACGAAGGCATGTTGAAATGAATGCCGGCATCTGTTTTATAGGCCGCATCTTCCCAGTTCCAGGCATCCAACTGCACCACAGAAGAAGAGCCGCTGAGCAGTCCGCCTTCAGGAACAATATTAGCTAGCAAAATCCCATTCGACCTCAACGTGTTAATGATCTTCGAATCTGTATTGTAGGCAACGATCGAACGCACGTTGGGATTCATTTCACCGATCTCCTGCACATCATTGGTAGCCCTTACACTTGGAATTTCCACAAGTCCCAAATTGCTGGAGGAAAGGATCAATCCTGGATACACATGCTTGCCCTGTGCATTGATGGTTTGCGCACCGGCCGGAATACTCACGTTGGTACCAACCGCGGATATCTTTCCATCCACCATCAGCACCGTCGCATTATTCAAAACCTGTCCGTTACCTACGTGTACCGTTGCATTAGTGATGGCAACAGGCTGCGATTGTTTGGGAGCAGGATAAACGGTTTCCTGCGCACGCCCGAGCAGGGAACCCATAACGAATAAACTAAGAAATATCTTTTTCATTAATGATGTTTTAATTGTTATCCAGGTCATCTGCATCTATTACAAGCAAACCATGGTTATGGTAATGCTCGGAGCAGGTATGCATGATCTGGTAGCTTGGCTGTGCCGGCTGTACAGGGGCACCGCTTCTTTTTTCACCGATCATTTTTTTAATGATCCGGTTTCTTTCGGCATCCACCATCATTTGCATCTGCTCGTCCTTGTTCCTGTCGAAATAAATCGTTCCATCAACGATCGTGTACAAAGATTTTGCATAGATGCTCAGCGGATGATCGCTCCACACAACCACATCACCATCTTTACCAACCTTCAGGCTGCCCACCTTGTCTTCCACATGAAGCATCTTCGCCGGATTAAGCGTTACCATTTTCAACGCTTCTTCTTCCGTAACGCCGCCATACTTTACGATTTTCGCAGCTTCCTGGTTCAGGCGCCGCGCCATTTCTGCATCATCTGAGTTGATCGCTACATTCAAGCCCACCTTTTGCATGATCGCCGCATTGTACGGGATCGCATCCTGCACTTCCATTTTGTACGCCCACCAGTCAGAGAAGGTAGAAGCATTGGCACCATGCGCCTTCATCTTGTCGGCCACTTTGTAACCTTCAAGGATATGCGTGAATGTATTGTAATGATATCCCATCCTGTTGGCTACTTCCATTGCACCGTTGATCTCGCTCTGGACATAGGAGTGGCAGGTGATGAACCGCTTATTGTCGAGGATCTCAACCAATGCATCGAGCTCCAGGTCGCGACGGGGCGCCAACAGGCCTTTCTTGTCCTTTGCGCCGTTATAATCCGCCCAGGCCTTCTTATAATCCTTCGCCCTCGTGAATGCGTCTACCAATACCTGCTCAACGCCCATGCGCGTATCGGGATAACGATTGTTATTCGAATTATTGCCAACCGCACTTGGCGAACGCTTTACATTCTCGCCCAGTGCAAACTTGATGAAGGGTGCTGCGCCTTTGAACTTCAGCTCTTCATCATTTGCGCCCCAGCGCAATTTTATGAGCTGCGTTTGTCCACCGATCGTATTGGCCGAACCGTGCAGGATGTGCGAAGTGGTGACACCTCCGCTCAGCTGGCGATAGATATTGATATCATCAGGATTCAGGTTGTCTGCAATGCGCACTTCAGAAGTTACGCTTTGTCCGCCTTCGTTGATCGACGCGGCCGCAATGTGCGAGTGTTCGTCGATGATGCCCGGCGTTACGTGCTTGCCGGTTCCATCGATCACCTTTGCTGAAGGATCAGAAAGATTTTTTCCTACTGCGGCGATCTTTCCGTTTTTAATGAGCACATCTGTATTCTGAAGAACGCCTTCTTTTTCATTCGTCCAAACAGTAGCGTTCTTAATCAGGATGGTTTCCTGTTTCGGCGCCTGGTCTTCCGTCCATCCGAATGGTTCGAATGGATAGATGACTTTACCAATGGCACCAACCGGTCGTTTGCGT
>DATMHB010000408.1:0-4446 GCA_035555175.1 Flavisolibacter sp.
CATTGCCCCTGGGACTCCTGGAGCACAGTGTATGAGGCTGAGCCGGAGCTTTGGTTTCACGACATTTTCAGAGAGAACGGTGAAGCCTACCTGCCCGAGGAAATCACTTTTCTTAAGGAGATCACAAAGGTGAAAAAGCACACGTACAACAAAGTCGCCTAACATAAATGACTAACTGAACCGTAATCCAAAAGCATCGGCCCCATTGGCAGGTGCTTTTTTTCTTGTGGAAAAGCTTATGGAAAATTGTGCGATTGTGGAATATGGTTTGTAAATTTTAAACCAAAATCGTAATACGATCTATGAAAGATGTAATCGAGATCCGGGAATCCAAATTCGGCAAAGGACTGTTCGCCACAAAAAAAATTCCCGCGGGAAGTGTAGTATGTAAGATTCCACTCGGCACAGAATTAAATTTCCAAAACTCCCTTCAACTCAAAGACCGGGAAAGCCACGCACTGCAAATTGATTTCGACAGGTACATCTTGTGTGTTCCGCCCTTTTTATATTCCAACCACTCCTGCAATCCTAACTGCGGCGTCAATACGAATTTTGAAATGGTTACGCTGCGTGATGTGAGGGAGGATGAAGAGCTTTTCTGGGACTATTCTACCTCAATGTTGGAACGGCATTGGACCTTGTCGTGCGCATGCGGAGAAAAAAATTGCCGCAAAATCATTACAGATTTCGATCTACTTCCTCAAAAACTGCAAAATAAATATCTCGACCTCAATATTGTCCTTCCTTTTATTGTTCACTTCGTGCAGCAGCAGCTGGCAAAATCCGCCTGACGGCTTTTTTGTTGAATCATGAGGATGATTTTCTACAAGTTAAATCAAACAATCACATCGAGTTATAAATTCTAATTTAAAAAATGCTGGCATGTAAATAGCAATCATGTTTACATGATAAAAAATATTGAAGACGTTTCATGTGCCTTTCTGCACGATATTGATCTGGTCTGCTTTTCCCATCTCAGGTGGGGTTTTGTCTTTCAGCGGCCAAATCACCTTTTAAGCAGGTTCTCAAAACATCAGCGGGTATTCTTCATCGAGGATCCCATTTTTGATGACGGTGAAGAAAAAGTTCACATTGAAAATTACAATGAACAGCTGTATATCGTTACGCCACATCTTAGGCACGGGCAGGACGAAGCCGAAGTACTCAAGAAGCAGCGAAAATTTATTTCCAATCTTTTTACCAACATGAAGATCACCAAATATTTCAGTTGGTATTACACGCCAATGGCCCTTCCATTTACTGATCACCTTACGCCGGAACTGGTGATCTACGATTGCATGGATGAATTGTCCGCATTTAAATTTGCTCCTCCGCAACTCACTGCGCTTGAAAAAGATCTGTTCAATAAGGCGGATATAGTATTCACCGGCGGCAACAGCATCTACGAATCGAAGAAGAATCATCATCATAATATTTATTCGTTTCCCAGCAGCATCGACAAACATCATTTCGGAAAGGCAAGGACAAACAAACAGGACCCTGCCGACCAACAGCACATCCCCCATCCCCGTTTTGGATTTTTTGGCGTCGTCGATGAGCGGTTTGATATTCAATTGCTCGACCAGGTACCAAAAGCTCGCCCCGAATGGCAGTTTGTGATCCTCGGACCCATCGTAAAGATCGACCCTGCTTCATTGCCACATTATGAAAATATTCATTACCTCGGGGGGAAAAAATATGAAGAGCTACCCTCTTATATTTCGGGCTGGGACATCGCACTGATTCCTTTTGCTATGAACGAATCAACGAAATTTATCAGTCCCACAAAAACGCCTGAGTATCTCGCTGCAGGAAAGCCCGTGATCTCTACACCGATCCGCGACGTGGTGAAGCCTTATGGTGAAAATAAGCTTGTGCACATCGTAAAAAATGCCGATGAATTCATCCGGGCAGCCGAAAAGGAATTGTCGAAGAAAAGGAAAAGTGTATGGTTGAACAAAGTGGATGAATTCTTACTCTATAATTCGTGGGACAGAACGTGGGGCCAGATGGTGCGCCATATGGAGGATACACTGACACAAATTTCTAATGTAAAAACTAAAGTTAAGGAGAAAGTTTATGTTTGATTATCTCATTGTCGGCGCGGGTTTCGCCGGAAGCGTATTGGCTGAACGCCTGGCCACACAGGCGAACAAAAAGGTCCTGATCATCGATAAAAGAGAGCACATTGCCGGCAATGCTTACGATTATTACAATAAGGACGGCATTCTCATTCATAAATACGGCCCGCATATTTTTCATACCAATTCCAAAGAAGTATTTGAATACCTGGGCCAGTTCACGCCATGGCGCCCTTACGAGCACAAGGTGTTGGGGAGCGTAGACGGACAACTCGTGCCTATTCCTATTAATCTGAATACCATCAATCAGCTTTATGGTCTGAATCTTAACAGCTCGGAAGTAGAAACATTTTTTGCTTGGAAGGCTGAGAAAGTTTCCGGCGTAAAAACATCCGAAGATGTTGTAGTAAGCAAGGTGGGTCGCGAACTGTATGAAAAGTTCTTCCGCGGCTACACCCGTAAGATGTGGGACCTGGATCCTTCCGAACTTGATGCAAGCGTAACCGCACGGGTTCCCACGAGGACGAACCGTGACGATCGATATTTTACGGACACTTACCAGGCGATGCCGCTTTACGGTTACACCCACATGTTCCAGAACATGCTTTCGCATCGCAACATTAAAGTGATGTTGAATACCGATTACAAAGAGATCATAGACTTCATTCCATATAAGAATTTAATTTTCACCGGGCCTATCGACGAATATTTCAACTATTGCTATGGCAGGCTTCCTTATCGTTCTCTCGAATTCAAATTCGAAACGATTGATGCCGAGGTGTTCCAGCCAACAGGTACGGTAAACTATCCTAATGAACAACTGTATACCAGGATCACTGATTTCAAATATCTCACAGGACAGAAACATTCGAAGACCGCGATCGTATATGAGTTTCCAAAGGCCGAGGGAGATCCCTACTATCCTGTGCCACGTCCGGAAAACGCAGAGCTGTATAAAAAATACCAACAGCTGGCGGCTTCCATGACAAATACCTATTTTGTTGGACGTCTTGCTACCTACAAGTATTATAATATGGACCAGGTAGTGGCACAAGCATTAACCACGTTTAAAAAAATAGTGCAGGGACAACCAGAAACCTATGTCAATGGACAAACCATATTGCAATCCTGAAATCTGGGGAGGAATTGAATGTACGATCAACAGGGTTAACAATCAATTTTTTGATCAGCTTCAGTACTCGGGGCACTATCACCGCGAAGGCGATGTGGATGCTATTGCTGCATTGGGAATAAAAAAGGTGCGTTACCCCATTCTTTGGGAGAAACACCAGCCAACCCTGAAGACTGTAATTGACTGGAGCTGGACGGAAAAGCAATTGGCCAGGTTCAAAGAAAAAGGTATAGATGTTATTGCGGGCCTGGTACACCATGGCAGCGGACCCGCTTTTACAAAATTACCCGACCGAAATTTTCCCGCGCTCCTCGCCAACTATGCGCGAATTGTGGCTGAAAAATTTCCATGGGTGGAATATTATACCCCGGTGAATGAACCGCTAACGACGGCAAGGTTCAGTGGTTTGTATGGAATTTGGTATCCGCACCATAGCAATGCGAAGAGCTTTATGCAAATGCTGCTCAACGAACTGAAGGCAACGGTGCTGGCCATGCGCGAAATCAGGAAGATCAACCCCAATGCAAAATTGGTCCAGACCGAAGACCTGGGAAAGACCTACAGTACAAAATTGCTACACTACCAGGCCAGGTTCGAGAACGAAAGGCGCTGGCTTACCTATGATATTCTTTGCGGAAAATTCGATTCGCATCATAAGCTCTGGAAGTATTTTAAAAAGTTCGCTATTCCAAAAGAGGACTTTCAGTTCTTTCTCGATAATCCATGTCCGCCGGATATTTTCGGCTTCAATCATTATCTCACTTCGGAACGCTTTCTTGATCACAGGACCTATCTCTATCCTGAACATACGGTGGGTGGCAATGGGCGGCATCGGTATGCAGATGTAGAAGCAGTGCGCGTTGAAGTAGAGGAACAGACCGGCATTGAAGTGCTGCTGAAAGAAGCGTGGGAACGCTATCGGAAACCAATAGCCATCACCGAAGTCCATTTACACTTCACAAGCGAAGAGCAACTGCGCTGGTTCAAGGAAGTTTGGACCGTTGCGAATAAATTGAAGGAAGAAAAGATCGATCTGGTTGCGATCACCAGCTGGGCGATGCTCGGCTCCTATGGATGGAATAAGCTGCTTACAAAGCCCGGAGGTGATTATGAGCCAGGCGCATTTGACCTGCGGGGCGGATCGCCACGTGCTACTGCATTGGCAAAATTTATCCGCGAACTCACCCATCATGATCATTGCGATCACCATATTACGGAAGAAAAAGGCTGGTG
>DATMHB010000409.1:0-2807 GCA_035555175.1 Flavisolibacter sp.
GCAAGATCAGCCTTTACGGCGATAAGCCCGGCGAAGATGGCGACGTTAAGAACGTTGGCAATACTGCTCCAAGGTATAGCTATGGAATTAACCTGGGCGCTAAACTCAAAGGTTTTGACCTCGGCATCTTCCTGCAGGGCGTTGGAAAGCGCACCTTGTTCAGGGTGGGCGACTATTCAATGCCATGGAGCGATTGGTGGAGACAGCCGCCCGTATTTTACTACGGCAAAACCTGGAATGAAGACAGACAGAATGCTCCGTATCCAAGGTTGACGCACGGTGACATCCGCTATTGGAATTACCAGGCCTCCACCCTGCAGCAGATCAACGCTGCTTACATAAGGTTGAAGAATTTGCAGTTGGGTTATACACTGCCTGAAAGCCTGACGCAAAAAATTTCAATCAGCAGGGCAAGAGTGTATTTCAGCGGACAGGATTTATGGGAAGCCCACCACGTAAAAGGCGGATGGGATCCTGAATCGGCTGATTGGGGCGGCAATTATCCCTTCCAACGCTATTATTCATTCGGCATTGATTTAACCTTCTAAACATTTCGATCATGATTCGTTTCAAAAATATTCTTCCTTATTTTTCGCTGGCGCTTTTGATCAATACCGGTTGTAAAAAGCAGCTGGATATGGCGCCACTCGACAAGGTGTCGGATGCATCCTACTGGAAAAAGCCTTCCGATTTCCAACTGTTTGCCAATGATTTTTATAACGGCTTGCAGGGAGCGCACAACTATACGGAGAACAATTCCGACATCGCTTTTGGAATAGGAACCGACCCTGTTACCGGGGCTGATAACAGAAGTAAGAGCAATGGCTCTTACCTGCCTGCTGCCAATTCCCCCGTGTGGGACAATTCCTACAAATACATCAGGGCGGCAAATTATTTATTGCAGAAATCGGAAGGATCTGATCTTGGCTCGCAGATCGACAGGTGGGTAGGAGAGGCCCTGTTTTTCCGCGCCTATAATTACTGGAACCTGGTAGTGAATTTTGGTGGTGTTCCTAAAATAGATAAGGTGCTGGATGTAACATCGGCCGAATTGTATACTCCAAGATCGTCGCAGGCTGCGATCATTGATTTTATCATGGAGGATCTGGATAAAGCCATTGCCAAATTGCCCGTCCAAAGCGCGCTCACCGGAGATGAACTGGGGCGGGTGACCAAGGGTGCCGCACAGGCCCTGAAAGCGAGAGCTGCGCTGTACCAGGGAACGTGGGCCAAGTATCACAGCCAGGGCGACCCTTCCAAATATTTGACCGCAGCTATCGATGCAGCACAGGCAGTCATCGCATCCAACGAGTACGCATTGTATACCGGAAGCGGAGCGCAGAGCTACAAATACCTCTTCATTCTGCAGGGCGATGATAGCAAGGAAGTGATCCTCGCAAAAAGATATTACGCGCAAAGGGCAACGCACAACTGGACGAGGGAGCTCTGGTTCAATTACATGGTGCCGACAAAAACTTTGGCCGACATGTACCTGGCCACAGATGGATTGCCTATTTCAAAATCGCCACAGTTCCAGGGCTATGCTACACTAACGAGCGAATTTCAAAACAGGGATCCACGAATGTCCATGACATTCGTCGTGCCTGGCTCTACCATCTTTTTTGAAGGAGGCATCATGCAGCCAACTTATCCTGGTTTCAATGGCAGCAATGCAACCCGTACCGGTTATATGATCCGTAAATTTTTAGATGAAACCATAGATGCCACCCAATTCAGGGGCGAATATGATTTCAAGGAATTCAGATATGCCGAAGTGTTATTGATCCTGGCCGAGGCCTTGTATGAAAAGAATGGGGCCATTTCCGATGCCGATCTGAACCGCACCATTAACGTCATCAGGAGCAGGGCCGGCATGCCTGCGTTGACCAACGCCTTTGTAACAGCAAATGGATTGAACATGCTGGACGAGATCAGAAGGGAACGTACGGTGGAACTGGCCTTCGAAGGTTTCAGAAGAGAAGACCTCAGAAGGTGGAAGACAGCCGAAACCCTGATGCCACAGGCGATCAAAGGAGTCAAATTTGTAGGAACGGAATACCAAACGCGCTATCCTTCGTTGCAGGTCGGTACCGATATACAGGTAGACGCGAACGGATTTATTGTTGCAGAACCCGCGGCTTCCAGAACCTTTCAGACAAAACATTATTTGGACCCGATACCTTTGCAGCAGATACAGCTCTCAAAGGGAACGTTGACCCAAAATCCCGGATGGTAACAAAAACTGACTTTTTCTGTTCACTAAGCAGCATAAGGGCAAGGATAGCAATATCCTTGTTCCTTTTTTTAAAAAGAAACTCATGAAAAAGACTGTATTGATTTTTTGTTTGTTGAATTTGATCTCAGGACTGCTATATGCGCAGGTGTACAAAGGACAACTGCAATTTTCAAAAGTGCCTTTTCCCTCTCAGCATTATCAGGAAGAGTACACTTTTGACACAGTGGTGAATGCCGCGGCATGGAACACGCAAACAGCAGGATTGCACGCTTCATTCGCAACGACTGATGAATTGTTTTTCCGAACTGAAGTACCTGTGCTCGAAAAAGAAACATTGATTTGGAATGCTACCGGCTGGAAGGGCGAACGATTGAACACGCAGGTGTTGGTTTGGTCAACCGATTCGTTGAACCAGATCCGTTTTTCAGTAAGCAATTTAAAAAAGGCCAACGGCAAAACCATCACCAGGAATTTGATCAGTACCCAACTGGTGCGCTACGTAGTGTCGAACTATCCATACGGAGCGAAGGATGCAACCTGTGGTGTGAGCGAATATAAGAACCTGTATTTG
>DATMHB010000410.1:0-2104 GCA_035555175.1 Flavisolibacter sp.
GAGCGCATGGTAAACAGTGGACTAAACTGCAGGCCGGATATAAAAAACTTCTCAGTAACCAGCCTCCCTGAAAAAACAAAAGAAGAAATTCAAAAAGAAAAAGAGGACTACGAAAAATGGCTTGAGGCTGGTATGCCTTTGCAAAAAGACATTATCGCCCCCAGTCCCGCCCGTTTTAAAAAGACTAAGAGATAAAAGACCTGAAAAGAGAAAAAGGGCGGACAAACCTGATCCTCCCTTTCTCATTTTCAATTATACATTTTCCCTTCCCTCAAATGAGCATTGAGCATTGAAAATTGAACATTTTATCCCTCCTTCATCATTCAATATTCCTTGTTCCTTGTTCGATATTCCACTGTTTCCTTGCCTCGCCCACCGAAGTTTTAACGAAGGTGGGTTCCTTGTTCGACATTCCCTACTTCCCCGCCACCTCCGTTCCCGGTACCCTCGGATCAATAAACTTCGGTGTGGCTCTTTTCTTTGTAGCCTGTTCAAAAGCGTAAGCATACTTTATGATTTCCCCTTCCTGATAAGCGCTGGCGATAAAGGAAAAGCCAACTGGTAGTTCATGCACGGTACCCATAGGTACGGTGATGTGCGGATAACCAGCCATGGCTGCAGGCGGACAGAAATAAAAACCGGTGTCATAATCGCCGTTGATCAGATCTATCAGGCAGGCAGGACCAATGCTGGTACCACAGATGGCATCGAGGTTATTCTCCTTCATCATGTCATCAATGATCTTGCGCGAACTGGTTGTTTTGGCAATAGCATCGGTGTATTCCTTATCCTGCAGGCTGCCCTTGGCGTCACTGCTTTCCAGCGTTTCCTGTTTGAAGTAGGGCATGGCCTTCGCTTCATTGGCTTTATTGAACGCGATCACTTCAGCCAGTGATTTTACTTTGGCATTGGCGCCGGACAAATAGCGGTTCACGCCATCTTTAAATTCATACTGCAGGACGGTGAACTCACCTTTGCCAGCCTCTTTTGTTGCGTTCAATAACTCCACCTCCACCACAGTAGCACCTTGCTGCTTCAGTACTTCTATCGCCTTTTGGTACAAATCCACAACACCTTCATGTCCTTTCATAAAAGCTTTCTCCACACCGATGCGTTTGTCTTTCAGTCCACCGGCATCAAGAAACTTTGTATAATCTTTCTGCGCCTTGTCCTTGCTTTCTCCAGTCACTGCATCGTTGGCATCAACACCAGCCATCACGCCCAAAAGAATAGCGGCATCTCTAACGGTTCTTGCCATTGGGCCTGCTGTATCCTGTGTACTGGAAATAGGAATGATGCCATTGCGGCTCACCAGGCCTACGGTCGGTTTAATGCCCACGATACCGCAGAAAGAGGATGGCGCAACTACCGAACCGTCAGTTTCCGTACCTACGGCCACTGCACAAAGATTGGCTGCTACAGCTGCACCCGAACCCGAGCTGGAACCACAGGGATTGCGGTCTATGATGCATGGATTCTTGGTTTGTCCGCCCCGGCTGCTCCAGCCGCTGGTAGACCGGGTCGATCTGAAATTGGCCCACTCACTCAGGTTGGTCTTTCCCAAAAGCACAGCACCCGCTTCGCGCAGTTGCTTCACCACAAAAGCATCTTTGGATGCCTTATTCCCCATCAGCGCAAGAGCGCCTGCCGTCGTCATCATTTTATCGGCAGTATCAATATTGTCTTTGATCAGTACAGGAATGCCATGTAACGGACCACGCAATTTGCCCGCCTTGCGCTCCTTATCCATCTGGTCAGCGACTGCCAGCGCATCCGGATTGATTTCAATTACCGAATTCAGGGCCGGGCCATTTTTATCAATCGCCTCGATCCGGTTCAGGTACATCTGCGTAATCTGTCTCGAAGTATATGTACCCTGCTTCATCTTCTGCTGCAACTCATCGATCGTTACTTCTTCCAGCGGAAAATTTTTGCCAGGCGCTTCGTCCTGATGATCCGCACCATTTTTCTTCTCAGTATTCGTTTCAAACGAAAAAGCCGCCAGTGGCGTCACTGCCAGGCTGGCTACGGAACTATTCTTTAAAAAGTTTCTACGGTTCATAGGATGAATGTAAAATGTAAAATTGAAAATGTAAAATGAGAA
>DATMHB010000411.1:0-3448 GCA_035555175.1 Flavisolibacter sp.
CACTTCAGAGGGAGGTTGTTATTGAAAAAGAAGTAACCCTCAGTAACGGAAGCGTCAATCTGATGCGCATTCTTCCTTACGTGCGGCAGGATAAGAAAGTTGATGGAGTGGTGGTGACATTCATCGATATCTCGCAAATGAAGGAGCTCGATAACATTATCAAGGGCGTATTCAATTCTTCCCTCAGCGCGATCATGGCATTCAAGGCCGTGCGCGATGATAAAAACCAGATCAAAGACCTGCGCTGGATCGCTGCCAACCATCAGGCCGATCTTTTCCTCAATAAGGCGCAGGAAGCCTACGTGGGTAAATTGCTGACAGAAGAATTCCCCGAATTTGCGGGTGAAGAAGTCTTTGATAAGGTGGTGGAAGTAATTGAAACAGGCAAGCCGTACCGCGCGGAGATGCAGACGGGCCACGACGGCAGCCCGGTTTGGTACGAAGTCGCGGTAAACCAAATGATGGACGGCGTAGTGATCACGCTCACTAACATCATGCAGAAGAAGGAAGCGCAACAAAGATTTCAGGAAAACTATGATGAGCTGTTGCGAACGAAGGAAAATTATAGGGCGCTCAACACGGCCCTCGAGGAAAAAGTAAAGGAACGCACCACTGAGTTATCGGAAAGTGAAGAAAGGTTCAGGCTTGTAGCCAATGCAACGAATGATGCGATATGGGATCTCAACCTGCAAAACGATTCAATATGGTGGAGCGACAGCTTTTATCATCGTTTCGGTTTTGAGAGGAAGGAGGAAGCGAATACGCACGGGTTTTGGCTCTCGCGCATTCACCCTGACGACCGCGCCGCCGTAAGCGAATCGGTAAACCAGGCAATAAGGTCGGCAACGCCATGGTCCGCGAAATACCGATTTGAAAAAGCAGATGGATCGTACGCAAACATACTGGACCGCGGAACCATCCTGTACGATGCGAAAGGAAAGCCTTGCCGTATGATGGGCGCCATGATGGATATTACTGAATCGGAAATGAGCGAGCGCAGGCTGAAGGAAAAAAATGACGAACTACAGCTGCTTTTCGAGGAATTTAAATTCGTCAGCGATTTTATGCCGCAGATGGTATGGGCCACGCAACCGGATGGCTACCACGATTTTTATAACAAGCGTTGGTATGATTATACCGGCCTTACATTCGAACAAACAAAAGACAAGGGATGGTCGCTGGTGTTGCATCCGGATGACTTCGACCATACCTGGAAAGTGTGGGATCTTTCACTAAAGACCGGAAGGGCCTATGAAACTGAATACAGGATGAGGAGGTTCGACGGCGTTTACAGGTGGTTCCTTGCAAGGGCTACACCGCTCCGTGATGAAAAGGGGAGGATCGTAAAATGGTTTGGTACCTGCACCGACGTACACGACCAGAAAATGGCGAGCGATATTCTGGAACAGAAAGTGAAGGAAAGGACGGAAGAACTTCAAAAGACCAACCTCGAGCTGGAAGCAAGTAATAATGAATTGCTGCAATTTGCTTCTGTGGCCTCACACGACCTGAAAGAGCCCTTGCGCAAGATCCATATGTTCAGTAATCTTATCAAGGACCGTTACCTCGCTTCTCTGGATGGAGCCGGCGATTATATGGATCGAATTATCAGCGCTTCTGCGCGTATGACAAAACTCATCAATGACCTGCTTACATTTACCCGCCTATCGGTTACAAGTAATTTTGAAGCCAAGAGCCTGAATTCAATTGTAGATGAGGTCATGAGTGACCTGGAGCTATCTATCAGTGAAAAGCAGGCGACCATCGAAGTACAGGAGTTGCCGGTGGTGGAGGTGATATCCGGACAGATGCGTCAGGTGTTTCAAAATATCATCAGCAATGCTTTGAAATTTTCGAAGAAGGATGAAAAGCCGCGTATCGCTATCAGAGGTGAGATCGTAGACAGCTGCGCCATCGATGCGAAGGAAGATAGTGAGGGCGATTATTGCCGTATCACCATTAACGACAATGGAATCGGCTTCGACAATCAGTATGCTGAAAAAATATTTACCATTTTCCAGCGGCTTCATCCAAGGGACCGCTACGACGGAACCGGAATCGGCCTGGCCATTACAAAAAAGATCATTGAAAAGCACAATGGAATCATCATGGCGAGCAGCAAGGAAAACGAAGGTGCTACTTTTGTACTGGTGTTTCCGTTGAAGCAACACGCGGCGATGGAATTTCAGATGAGTTCAAATTGATCAGGACAGAATCGTTGGTAAAAGCAAATATTAATCTTTGTTATGGCTAAGCAGGAACCTGGAAATAATATTGAAACAAGTACCGGAAACAGGGAAGGTGCCAACGCGCCTCTGGAGACGGAAAGTCAATCCGCAGAAGAAATGGTTACCCGGAAAACAGAAGTAAAAAATGCGCATGCTTCCGGCGATGGCTCTATTGGCCGTAGTGATGAAGACCTTTCGGCTAACGAATCAAGCAGCGAAAGGTCCGGATTCTAGCATTGAAATTCCTGCCGGTACTTCAGCAAGGCCTGTTCCTTCATTTTTGCTTCAAGGATCAGGTCAACTTCTTTTCCATAAGTGTTGATAGGTTCGTGCACCCAGTCGGCATGCGCTTCCCTGCGCGCAGCCGGATCTTCGGTTTCCTTTTTTGAGCTTGAATAATGAAAGATCGGTAAAACCTTCCATGTGCTGTAAGCCATTGCAAACGCTTCCTCTTCTGTTTGCTTACCGGGGTTAAGGCGGTGATGAAAATAATCGAACACAATGGGAATGCCCGTCAATTCGTGCAAATGATAAAGTTCGTGAACGGTAAATAACCCCGGCTTATCATCATTCTCAATCGTTAGTCTTGATTTCAATGATGCCGAAACCGTTTTAAAATTCTGCGCAAATCTTTTGATGGTATCGTTCTTATCACCATAAGCTCCGCCCACGTGAATGTTAATCTTGTTCCAGTGCGAAGGCGGCAACTCCATCAGATCAAATATCTCCGCATGCGTCTCCAATTCCTTTATCGTGTTCTGCAGGGTTCGCCCATCGCCGGCAAGCTTGTTGAATGGACCGGGATGGCTACTGAGCCGGACGGGTAATTTTCCGGCTTCCACCAGAATTGATTGAATGGCTTTAAAATCGGGCAGGTCCCGAAGACGGTATTCAGAAGCCCATGGAAATAGATCCGAACTCATTCTGAATACCCTGATGCCTTGGTCAAGGTTCCATTGAAGTATTTTGAACAGCGCCTCAACGTTTTTCAGGGCCAGGCCGGAAGCATATTCCACCCCTCTTTCGAGAAAAGTTTTCCTGATCATTCCCCTGTTTGTCATCAGGCCTTTTTTGGCCAGGCCCATATTAATGCACGCATAACCCAGGTTCATTATGTGTAACCGTTTTGCTTTGAAAGGATAAACACCCGGGCGGGACAAAGGTTGTCGCATTACAAAAAAACTACAGGCACAAGATCAAAAAGATCGGCAGGCTTGTAT
>DATMHB010000412.1:0-3430 GCA_035555175.1 Flavisolibacter sp.
TCTTATTTCCTGATCGAAAAGAATGGAGCCATTGGCTCAAACGGCCCTACGTCGACAACAGGGCTGTGCTCGAATCGGTGCAGTCTATTCTGAATGCCGTAAAGCTGCATGGCGATGAGGCGTTGCGTTCTTTTACAAAAAAATTCGAAGGAGCAGACCCGGAACAGTTTGAAGTTTCGCACAACGAAATACAAAATGCCATTCAGCAAGTACCTGAAGAACTGAGGAACGCCATCCTGCATGCAAAGCAAAATATCGAAGCCTTTCACAAAATGCAGTTGAGCGCCACCATGACGGTTGAAACGGTTGAAGGTATTCGGTGTTGGCGCAGAGAAGTGGCGATCGAAACGGTTGGCTTATATATTCCAGGAGGCACGGCCCCGCTTTTTTCCACTGTGCTGATGCTGGCGGTGCCGGCAAAGCTTGCGGGCTGCAGAGAAATTATTTTATGCACGCCTTCGGGAAAGGACGGCATCGTGCATCCGGCTATTCTGTTCGCAGCATCTATCACCGGCGTGACCAGGGTGTTTAGAGCGGGAGGAGCGCAGGCTATTGCAGCGCTCGCATTCGGCACTGAGTCGATTCCCGCAGTAGACAAAATATTTGGTCCGGGCAACCAGTACGTAACGGCAGCGAAGCAATTGGTTCAGATGCAGGGCGTGGCCATTGATATGCCGGCCGGGCCGAGTGAAGTTTGTGTGCTGGCAGATGCCACTGCCGATCCTTCTTTTGTAGCGGCCGACCTGCTTTCGCAGGCGGAGCATGGAAGCGACAGCCAGGTGCTGTTGGTGAGCAACGATGAGACGGTCGTTTCTAAGGTAAAGGCAGCAATTGATGTGCAGCTGGAAGGACTGCCGCGGAAGGAGCTGGCACAAAAGGCCCTCGCCAATAGCAGGGCTATAGTGGTAAAGAACCAGGACGAAGCGATCGATCTTGTCAATGCCTATGCACCCGAACACCTGATCCTTTCCTGCCGTGATGCTGATGCCATGGCGGACAGGATCACCAATGCAGGTTCTGTATTTATCGGGCATTTTTCACCGGAGAGCGTGGGGGATTATGCAACAGGCACCAACCACACGCTGCCAACGAATGGATTTGCGAGGGCTTATAGCGGTGTAAGCGTGGACAGTTTTGTAAAAAAGATCACGTTTCAGAAATTATCACGAGAAGGCCTTGGCAGGATCGCTCAAACCGTTGTAGTGATGGCTGAAGCCGAAGGGCTGCAGGCCCATGCCAATGCAGTGCGCATCAGGATCGACCAAAAAGAAAGCATTTAATCATCAAGAGATAGAAATGGGTTTTCAGTTAGACAAATTGGTCAGGAAAAATATCAGGCAGCTCAAGCCATATTCCTCCGCAAGGAGTGAGTTCAGCGGCGTGGCTAAAGTATTCCTGGATGCCAATGAGAATAGTTATGGATCGCCACTAACCAAATGGTACAATCGATATCCGGATCCCCTGCAGTGGGAACTGAAGAAAAAGATCGGTACGGTCAAGAACGTTGCGCCGGAAAACATGTTGCTCGGCAACGGCAGTGATGATTGCATTGATCTGCTCATCCGCGCGTTCTGCGATCCGCAAAAGGATAATATCATCATTTGTCCGCCCACCTATGGCATGTATGAAGTATACGCCAGGATCAATGATGTGGATGTAAAGGAAGTGCAGCTGCTTCCCGATTACCAGCTAAACCTCGGCGGCCTCGAGGCAGCCATTGATGATCAAACCAAGCTCATCTTTCTTTGTTCACCGAATAATCCGACGGGCAACAGCCTGGATGGCGAGGACATCGAGGTCGTGCTCAATAATTTCGAAGGCGTCGTTGTGATCGATGAAGCCTATATCAACTACAGCAGGCACAGGTCTTTTATTGCGGCATTGAAAGATTATCCAAACCTTGTTGTAATGCAGACTTTTTCAAAAGCCTGGGGTCTGGCAGCGTTGCGGCTCGGTGTCAATTTTGCTTCGAAGGAGATCGTTGATGTTCTGAATACGATAAAGCCACCCTACAATATCAACAGTGCCACACAGGAACTCGCCATACAGGCACTCGATCACCTCGAGGAAGTCAATGCAATGATCACGGAAACCGTGAAGGAGAGGGGCGCGCTGTCGAAAGCGCTGGCAGAACTCCCAATTGTTTCGAAAGTGTATCCGTCGGATGCCAATTTCCTCCTGGCGAAAATGAAGGACGCAACTTCCATTTATGATTATTTAAAGAATGAAGGCATCATCGTCCGCAACAGGAGTAATGTTGTCCTTTGCGATGACTGTTTGCGCATCACCGTGGGCACACCCCAGCAGGACGCGCAATTGATTGAGGCATTGAAAAAATATTCAGCATGAAAAGAAAGATACTCTTCATCGACCGCGACGGAACACTCATAGAAGAATTCCCACCCACCTACCAGATCGATTCCTTTAGCAAGCTCATCTTTTATCCGCATGTGTTCCGTTATCTTACAAGGATCGCGGGTGAACTCGACTTCGAGCTGGTGCTCGTCAGCAACCAGGATGGAATGGGCACGGACAAATTTCCTGCCGATGCATTTTGGCCCGTTCACAATCTCGTCATGAGCACATTCGCTAATGAAGGAATCGTCTTTTCAAAAGAGCTGATCGATGCAAGCCTGCCCGAAGAAAATTCTCCCAACCGCAAACCAAGAACGGGCATGTTCGCGGACTACATCAATAATCCCGAATACGACCTTGCCAATTCCTTCGTCATTGGCGATCGCATTACCGACGTGCAATTGGCGGTAAACCTTGGGTGTAAGGCCATCTGGCTCAGGAACAATCCGGACCTGGGTAGCCGGGAAGTCACTTCTTCCCGGGAAGAGTTGGAGGCTGCTGTTGCGCTCGAGACAAAAGACTGGAAAGATATCTATGCGTTTTTGGCGCGGGGTACGCGAACGATTAGCTGCTCACGAAAGACAAATGAAACGGATATAAGGGTTGAGGTGAACCTCGATGGAAGCGGCAAAGCCAACATTCATACCGGCCTTGGTTTTTTTGATCATATGCTTGACCAGATCGCCCGTCATGGCCTGATCGATCTGGCGATCGAAGCAAAGGGAGATCTTCATATCGATGAACATCATACCATAGAGGATACCGGCATAGCGCTTGGAGAAGCAATGTCCAAAGCGCTTGGAGATAAGAGAGGGATCGAGAGATATGGCTTTGCCCTCCCGATGGATGAAGCTGAAGCCCGGGTGCTGATCGATTTCGGCGGCCGTAACTGGATCGTTTGGAATGCGCAATTCGCGCGCGAGAAGATCGGCGACATGCCCACCGAAATGTTTTTTCATTTCTTCAAATCCTTTTCGGATGCGGCAAAATGTAACCTAAATATCGAATGCAGGGGGGAAAATGAGCACCATAAAATTGAAGCGATCTTCAAAGCCTTTGCAAAAGCTATCAAGAT
>DATMHB010000413.1:0-12083 GCA_035555175.1 Flavisolibacter sp.
TGCCGGAAAAAATATCGCCAATCCGACTGCCCTCCTGCTCAGTGGTCTTGCCATGCTCCGCCATCTCGGTTATATGGAGAATGCCGCCATTATTGAAAACGCCTTGTTGTATACGCTCGAACAGGGCGTACATACAGGTGATTTCGGCGATCGGTCCAAACCTGCGCTTAATACCACACAGTTTAC
The DNA here is from genome assembly GCA_035555175.1 of Flavisolibacter sp. Lineage (GTDB taxonomy): Bacteria > Bacteroidota > Bacteroidia > Chitinophagales > Chitinophagaceae > Flavisolibacter. The sequence continues at coordinate 187 of DATMHB010000413.1, forward strand.
AGAAGCCATCATCGGTAATTTTGGAAAAATGCCGAAGGTGAATGCGAGGCCTCTCCTTCCGAATAAACCCGAAACACCGGCGGTGTGCCATCTCGATAGAAATGCTATGATGGTGTCAAAAGAAACTTCACCGGAAAGAATCGTGGGCGTCGACATGTTCATTGAGAGCGTTGAACAGCCCGAAGCCATTGCACGCAAATGTGTGCACCACGGAGGAACCAAATTCAAACTGATCAACGTCAGCAATCGCGGAACTCAGGTGTGGCCCACAGGTTCCAGGTATACCAACCTGGTCAACCAGTTCAATGTGCGCTTCGAGGCGCTGAATGAGCAACCGCTCACGCAACAGGATGTGATCGGCCTGTACGTGAGCCTCAGTGCCGATTATAAGATCTGTTCAATTGAATTGCTGAATATGTGGGACGGCAAGAAGGCATATAGCCTTGCACAGGGGCAATAATTGATGTTGATAGTCTAAGTTAAACGGCTTTGAACATAGCAGCGATTATGTATGAAGCATTACATGATAAAAGACCGGTCATGGTTAAGAAAACAGATCAGATCTTTTTCGCATTCTTGTAGGCATTCTTCTGCAGCCATTGCAATACTTTGTCGCGCTGGTCGCCCTGGATGATGATTTCCCCATCCTTGGCAGATCCTCCAGTGCCGCAATAATTTTTTATTTTTTTGCAGAGGTCTTGCAGGTCATCTTCCTTCCCCACGAAGCCCTCAAGCAGGGTAACCGTCTTGCCTCCCCTGTGCCTGGTGTCGAGTCTGATCTTCATTTTCTGTTGAGCAGGAGGAAGGGTTTCAACCGGACCTCCTTCTTCATTCTCGAACCTGAATGAAGGGTCCGTGCTGTAAACAAATCCGTTTTTATCTGCCTTATTCTTTTTGCTCATAAATTCTTTATTGGTGTCGATGGCCTGAAGAGAACACAAATCAATACTCATTAGCACTTCGCCGCAGTACTCTGTGCCCTTTTCGTTTTCTCCAACACAGGTTTCAAATTCTTTAGCTGCTGATAACGGCTTTTAGGCTCAGGTCCAGGCTCTTTGCCTGATGGATCAGCGCACCAACGCTAATGAAGTCAACCCCTGTTGCGGCAAACAGCCCAATCGTATCCAGGTCGATGCCGCCACTGGCTTCCGTCTCGAACTGACCGTCGATGATTTGAAGCGCTTCCTTAATTTGTTCCGGACTAAAATTGTCAAGCATCACACGGAATACCTTTCCTCTGCCCGCTTCTACTGCCTTCCTCACGTCATCAAGTGACCTTGTTTCCACTTCGATCCGGAGTTCGGGGTCATATCTTTGAACATAGTCGTAAGCCTTGCTGATGGCGGCTTCTAAACCACCACAATAATCTATGTGATTATCCTTTAACATGATCATATCGTACAGGCCAAACCGGTGGTTTACGCCACCACCGATGCGCACGGCTTCCTTTTCAAGCAAGCGAAAGTTCGGAGTCGTCTTTCTCGTGTCAAGTAACCTTGTGCGGAAACCCTTGAGCTTTTCGTTATAGGAAGCGGTGAGGGTAGCAATACCGCTCATGCGCTGCATGCAGTTCAGCACGAGGCGTTCGAGCTGAAGGATCGTATGAATTTTTGTCTCGACCTCAAATGCAACTTCACCCTTCCTCATTACTTCGCCGTCGAGTTTGCGGTAAACAAATTTTGCGGAAGGCATTTTATATTTAAAGATCTTCTCTGCAACGGCCACACCGGCAAGGATGCCATCCTGTTTGATCTTAAGTACGGCCTTTCCTTCTGCGTCGGCGGGAATACAGCAGAGCGTGGAATGATCACCTCCTCCCACATCTTCAAGAAGCGCCGCATCAACCAGGCTCTGCAGTCGATTGTCAAAATCTTTCATTGTGCAAATGTACCGGAGCCGTGTAAATTGAGCGAAGTGTATGTCAATAAAAAAACCTGTTCCGCTGAACAGGTTTCAATATATAATTCCTTGGATCGTTATAGCGACTGGAACCTAATTTCTTTTACCAGCTGCCTTCCCGCCTTTGTTTTCATAAAGACCGTAGTACGATAGCTGCCGGAGCGCGTAGACAGTTTTCCCACACAGAACTGGCTTCCTCCGTTCTCGCCTTTGAACTGCACTTCAAAACCCGTTACGCCATTGTTGGCGAAAAAATCCTTGAGCACCATAACAGCCTGCGTGCGGCTGTAACTGTCGGACTTGTCGGGAAGAGAGATCTCGATATTATCATCCACATACCTCGCCAGCTCCTGTGCATTTCCGGAACGCAGGGAATTGATCACATCGTCGAGGCCGCTGATCGGATTCATTGCAGCCGTGCTGGCTGGCTTGACCGCAGCGGTGAGGATCAAAAAGAATACAGAGGAGATCAATAAAAACTTAGGCATAGATAAAGGATTTGACCGCCCTCCTGTTGGCGAAAAATGTGCCATAGTCGGAAGTCTTATCTGGTGACAATACTAAATTAAACAAAACCTTTACCTTTTTATAGCTTTGCAGATTTATTGCCATGAATATGTCTAAAAGAAAAGTTATATTGATCATCATGGATGGCTGGGGCCTCGGAAAGGTAAAGACATCGGATGCCATCCAGAGTGCGAAGACACCCTTTGTGAGCGGGCTCTACGGAAAATACTCCAACACCACTCTTACCACTTGCGGCGAAGCGGTAGGTCTCCCAGAGGGTCAAATGGGAAATTCGGAAGTGGGACACTTGAATCTGGGGGCAGGCCGGATCGTTTACCAGGAGTTGCAAAGGATCAATGTAGCCGTGCGGGAAGGCGAGCTGGCGAAAAATGAAAGCCTTTTGCAAAGTATTCGCTTTGCGAAAGATCATCGTAAACCCCTTCACCTGCTGGGACTGGTAAGCAATGGAGGCGTACACTCACACATTGATCACCTCAAAGCCATATTGAATGTTTGTCAGCAGGTAGGACAGAAAGAAGTGTACATCCATGCTTTTACGGATGGAAGGGACTGCGACCCAAAAAGCGGTCTTGGATTTATCAGGGAACTGGAAGCACATGCGTCCAAGTCAGTGGGAAAGATCGCGTCGGTGAGCGGCCGATACTACGCTATGGACCGTGATAACCGGTGGGAAAGAATAAAATTGGCATACGATGCCATGGTAAAAGGCGTCGGCGCACAGGCAGCGACCGCCCAGACCTGCATCGAACAATCTTACGCACAGAACGTGACCGATGAATTCATCAAACCCACAGTCATCGTCGAGAATGGCAAACCCGTTGGCCTTATACAGGATGGAGATGCGGCCATCTGTTTTAATTTCCGCACCGACAGGTGTCGCGAGATCACGAAGGCGCTGACGCAAATGCCTTTCCCTCAACAGGAGATGGTACCGTTGCAACTACACTACACCACGATGACCGAGTATGATGCAACATTCAGGAATGTCCATGTCATTTTTCAGAACGACAATTTAAATAACACGCTGGGTGAAGTGCTCGAGCGGAATGGACTGAAGCAGATCAGGATCGCCGAAACTGAAAAATATCCGCACGTTACTTTCTTCTTCAGTGGCGGAAGGGAGAAGCCGTTCGAGGGTGAGACAAGGATCATGGTACCTTCACCGAAAGTAGCCACATATGATCTCCAGCCCGAGATGAGTGCCAATGAAGTAACAAATGCCATCGTGCCCGAGATCGAAAAAGGAGAAGCAAGTTTTATCTGCCTCAATTATGCCAATGCCGATATGGTAGGCCATACCGGTGTGTGGTCGGCCGCAATCAAAGCCGTTGAAACGGTAGATCATTGTGTGGAAAGAGTAGTGACAGCGGCCATCGCAAACGGCTATACTGTTTTTCTTACGGCGGATCATGGCAATGCGGATTACATGATCAACGAAGACGGATCACCTAATACCGCGCATACCCTGAACCCTGTTCCATTCTTCATCATCGATAAGGATTGGAAAGGAAAGATCACGCCGGGCAAGCTGGGTGATCTCGCACCAACGATTTTGAAAATGATGGACCTGCCTGTGCCATCGGAAATGAGTGGACAAGTTCTGATTGATCAGATGGAGACGGTGCGGTAAATATCAAATTCAAAACCAACCTTACTCAACAAGCATTTAACCCGAGGACCTCAAAGGTGACTTTAGACAAAGGTGGGCAAAGGACCGCTCGGTTTACTTTTGGTCCGCCTCGTGTCTCCCCGGCAACAACAGGATCTTCGTCAATAATGAATCGGGCAACAGGGGGATTTGAATCCATTCATTGAAATCCCCGTATTCTTCGAAAATACAGAAGAGGAGGAGACAGGGCGAACATCAAAGGCTGAAACGCAAAGCATACGAAGGATGGTTTCAAGAATCTTTGTGTTCTTGCTTGGCTCTCTCGGCTTCTTTGCGTTAAACCATTTCCCTACATCCCACATAAGCTGATACCCTGTGGGATTTATAAAGAAATCTCTTAGGGGTGCAGCATTTCAATAGCAAAATTGTCTTAAATTACAGGCAACCAAAGTGAGACTATGACCGAGGAAGCCATATTGCAGGGTTGTTTAAAAAACAACGGTGCAGCACAAAAAGCTTTGTACCTGAAGTACAGTGCAAAAATGCTGGTGGTTTGCTACCGCTATGCCCATAAGCGTGAAGACGCGGAGGACATGTTACAGGAGGGTTTTATTAAGGTCTTCTCCCAGATCCATACGTTTGAGAACCGTGGAGCGCTGGAAGGTTGGATCAGAAGAATTATTGTTCATACCTGTATCAACAATCTCAAAAAGAACAAGCGGTTCAATGAAAGCGTAGACCTGATCCACGCAACCAGCATCCAGGTGAGGGAAGAATCGATTCCTTCCATCATCCAGGCAAAAGAAGTGGTGGAATGTATCCGAATCCTCCCGATAGGTTACAGGACAGTATTAAATCTGTATGCCATCGAAGGTTTTTCGCACAAAGAGATCTCTTCGATGCTTGACATAGAAGAGAGCACCAGCAGAAGCCAGTACACAAGAGCAAAAGCAATGCTTGAAGATATTCTTGTAAGAAAGAATATTCTTTATAAACCAAAAGAAGAAATGTTGGTGGCCGCCACCGGCAGATGATCCAATCCGTAAATATTGACTGATTATGAAGAGAAATTTTACACATGAAAACTTTGAGGCCTTCCTCCAGCGGAATGCCGACGGGCTGCGAATGCGGCCTTCGGATAAAGTCTGGACCGGTATTGCCAGAAATCTCAACAGGCGTAGAAGAATATTCGGTTTCACATTGGGGGTCTCATTACTGCTCCTTACAGGACTCGGATATTATTGGAATACTTATCCGACAGCTTCGTCATTACGTGTCTCTCACCCGTCTCAGCCGGTCCAGGAAAAGATATCTCCCCAAGTACATAATGAAGAAACTTCGATTGCCTTTCAATCTTCTATTCCGCAACAGGCTTCGCTGGCTTTGCGCAGCATGAAGCCGACCGTCAGGATCAACGACGTTGTAGAAAATAAGCCGAACGCGGCGGAAAACATTTTTGAATCCCCTGTAGCCGACAGCTATTTCGGTGAGAATAAACAGGAAGCCGCCACTGAACAAATGCCGGCAAGCCTCAGCCCCGCCGACCCGCAAACCATTGAGAGCATCGTCAATTCTTATCGTGGACGGAAAGGAAAAGTTGGTCTCCAGATTTATTTTACACCCACAGTAAGTTATAGGAAACTGAGCGATGATAATATCGACAACGTTGTCACGCACAAACCTGACTTTGGTTTTGAATTAGGAATGGCGGTCAAATACCCGGTTTCGAAAAATGTGAAACTGAGGGCAGGACTGCAGTTCAATGTAAACCGTTACGCGATCAAGACCTATAACTCGTCTCCTCAAATGGCCACCATAAGATTGAGCGACAGGAACGGTGTTGATTTTGTAAATACGTCAACCAGCTATAACAACCTTTCAGGGTACAGGTCCAATTGGCTCGAGAATTTTTATTTCGGAGTGGCTGCACCACTGGGTATTGAAGTAAAGCTTAGAGGTGATGAAAAAGTGCAGTTCGGGGTGGCCAGCACCCTGCAACCCACGTATCTGCTCGGTGACCGGGCCTACCTGATCTCAACGGATTATAAATATTATGCTGAAGTTCCGCGCCTTATCAGGCACTGGAATCTTAATAGCAACCTCGAAACCTACGTAGCTTATTCAACGGGCCACCTCAAATGGCAGGTGGGTCCGCAGGTTCGCTACCAGCTCCTCTCCAGTTTTGTTAAGAAATATCCTGTAAAAGAAAATTTATTTGATTTTGGTTTGAAGGTGGGCGTATCGCTCAACAACAAATAAGGTCAAGGACTAATTGCTTATCGGCCCTGCAATGATTATTGCGGGGTTTCGTTTTATATGTAACTGTAATTTTACCCAATGAACAAATTCATTTTTCTGTGCTCCTTTGCCGCCCTCCTGGTCGCCTGTCATGGTAACACTGATAAATCAGCCAATGGAGGCAGCGGCTATCTTTCCGTGGTGTCATTCCTCAATGCGCAGGCCCGCCATGTTGATACTTCGCTGTACAGAATAACGGTGATCCAGACCACAGACAGCGTTTCCGACACCGCGATCATCGCAAGGGAAAATTTCAGAGCTTACGCCAGCGATTTTTTAAAGCTTCCGGATATCAGCGAAGGGAATCTGAAAGATCATTACACCGAAGCTGTGAACTACGACCCGGTTCTCAACAGCCAGCTGATCACCTACACGGCCAAAGAGCCGGAGGATGAAGTGAGAAGGGAAACCATCATGCTGGAAACTGACGAAAACGTCAACAGCAACATAAAAACGATCATCGTTAATAAGATCGAGACCAGCAAAGATTCCACCGTTGAAAAAGATATGACCTGGCATGTTGGAAGCAGGTTTCAGGTAGTGACAAAGACCACAAAGCCCAACCAGGCAGAAAAGATCGGCATGCTACTGGTGAAATGGGAATGATTTTATAAGAGGAAGAATAGAATGACGCAGACAGAATTTCAAGAGATCGCTTCAAATCTCCCGGCGCTGCCGGGCATCTACAAATACTACGACGCAGCCAACGAATTGCTCTACGTTGGAAAAGCAAAGAACATCAGGAAAAGGGTAAGCTCATATTTCAATAAAACCCTGGCGAGCTACAAAACGCACGAGCTCGTCAAACGCATCAGAAAGATCGAGTTCACCATAGTGAATTCGGAACAGGATGCATTCCTGCTCGAGAATTCTCTCATCAAAGAGTACCAGCCTCTGTTCAATATCAACCTGAAAGACGATAAGACGTATCCATATATCGTGGTCAAGAATGAGCACTTTCCGAGAGTGTACCTCACAAGGCAGAAGATTGAAGATGGCTCCCGCTATTTTGGTCCTTACACTTCTGTTGGCAAGGTCAGAGAACTACTCAATTTCATAAAGCAGACCATCCCGTTAAGGACCTGCCCTCTCAACCTGACAGAAAAAAATATCGAGAAAGGTAAATTCAGGGTTTGTCTCGAATACCATCTTGGCAACTGTAAAGGACCCTGCGAAGGGCATCAGTCTGAAGAAGACTACAATCGAAACATCGGACAGATCAAAAATCTTTTGAAGGGAAACCTCAGTCCTGTACTCCAGCACTTTAAAAGCGAGATGAAGGTTCACGCGGAGGCCCTCGAATTTGAAAAGGCCGAATTGACGCGCAAGAAGATCGGCTTTCTTGAAAACTATCAGTCACGCTCCATTGTCGTCAACACTTCGCTTGGCGACGTAGATGTATTTTCTGTCCTGAAGGAATCGGACATTGCTTATGTCAACTACCTCATGGTGCAGAACGGGGCCATCATACAAACCAAGACCATTAAGGTTGAAACGCACCTTGATGAAACGCCGGAGGAGACGCTCTCTTTTACTATCGGCCAGCTCCGCACCACATTCAACAGCGACGCAAAGGAGATCATCGTTCCTTTTGATATCGATTATGACGAACCCGGTGTCCTGATCACTGTTCCAAAAGGAGGTGATAAGAAGAAGCTGCTGGACCTTGCTGAAAAAAATGTGCAGTATTTCATCGACAGCCAGAGGGTAAAGGAAAGGCTGCAGCTTGGCGTGAAGAATGCCGACAAATACAATGTGCTGTTGCAGACAAAGGAAGACCTTCAGCTGCCAGCTGTTCCCTTGCATATAGAATGTTTTGATAATTCCAATTTCCAGGGTGCCTATCCGGTTTCCGCCATGGTTTGTTTTAAGAACGGAGAACCAAGCAAGAAAGACTACCGGCATTTCAACGTGAAAACGGTTGAGGGCATTAATGATTTCGCTACTATGAAGGAAGCGGTTTTCAGGCGATACAGAAGGCTCAGGGACGAAGGCGAGCCTTTGCCGCAGCTGGTGATCATTGATGGTGGAAAAGGCCAGCTAAATGCGGCTAATGAAGCAATAGGGGAATTGAATTTGACTGGCCGCATGACCCTTGTAGGACTGGCAAAGAACGAAGAGGAGATCTTTTTTGTGGGTGACCGGGATTCCTTAAAGCTGCCTTATGATAGCGAAAGCCATAAGCTCATTCGAAGGATCCGCGACGAGGTGCACCGCTTCGGGATCAATTTCCACAGAGAGAAAAGGAGCAAGGGCACATTTAAAAATTCGCTCGAGGAGATCAGGGGCATCGGCAGCACAACGGCCAATCTTCTGTTGAAGACATTCCGGTCTGTAAATAACATTAAACAGCAATCTGAAGAGGAATTAGCCAGGGTCATTGGTTCATCAAAAGCCCGGATCGTAAAGAGCTATTTTGAATCAGGCAATGCGGCTGTTCAGGAGTAGGCAAAAAAAAGGGGCCAGAATGGAAATTCAGCCCCGTTTTTAAAATCCAATATCCTATGAAAAACCGGGATAAAAATACACTATTTAGGTGATTTCCTATACGTACTTTCCACATTTTCGAAAAAAAGTTTTCACCAGCGATAACATAAAAAAAATCCCTCCTGTTTTGCAGGAGGGATCTGTGTTCAAATCTCTTGATATTAATAAGACCAAAGGTCTTGTTCGTAATTGAAGATGCGGTCTTTGATGTTATCACCTTCGAGCAATTGAAGGATCGGATCCTTGATCATTTGCTTGATGGTTTTCATCGAAGAGTTGTCAAGCGTTGATTTGGTGACATAACTGCTGAACATGCGGCTCTCAAACAATTCTTCCCAGGTCATACGGCCGTAACCCATGTTCTTAGGATTATACACTTCGTACTTCGCAAGCATCGGACGCAGATCCGGGTAGTATACCCAGAACATCACCGACTGACCTCTCTCCTGCCCGTTAGGCAGGTATTCGGTCTTAAGCGGAGCGAGACCGATTATACGAACGAACATACGGCTGGCTTCGCGGTCGAAGATCCACTGCTCCATGATCCTGAGCTTTGTTACGCTCTTGGGGTCGAAGCTTTTTTGAGTAACTACGTATTTCAGCACCTTGTTGATATCGTTTGGATCATACACCGCAGTGGTATCAGGAGAACCACCAGAGGTCATGCCCATTAACTCAGCCTTTGTATAAGGTGTTGTAAAGCGGTCATCAGTAAAGGCCAAAATGCTATCCCTTCTTACTGCTTTCAGCAGGATGTCGATAAACATCTGGCTGCCGTTATCATCTTCCGTATTATAGCGGAAGGGCTGGTTCATTTTCTCACGGAGGTCAAGCTCTCTCCAAACCTTTTCACTATAAAGGGCATCATCCCAGCGCAAATGCTCGTAAGGAAGCGGTGTACGTTCATTTACAAAATTCTTGTCGAAGGCATCAGTGTTGCGCATTGATTTATGCATTACACTGTCGTTGTATCCTCCACCCGAAGAATCTTTTTCAATGGGAATATTGCCATAGGGGTTATAACCGGAAGGCGGTTTGGCAACATTGTTTTGCTGGCTCTGGTCCTGACCCGCAGGCGGCGTAGTGCCTGTCCTTTTCTTGCCGGTACGCTGGGCATCGGCATTCAGCAGGATACCAGTCATGAAGAACGAGCAAAAGCAAATCTTTATGATACGGCTTTTCATGATCTGTGTTATTTAATATAATAAACTAATGATGGTGCTGATTGTGTTCTTCCATCAGGTCCTAACACCCTGATGTTATCGATGGTTACCATTCTTCCGGCTTTAACGTTCTTGCGGATCATGGCGGCCGCCTTCGGGCTCCAAGTATTACCCTGAACATCCACCGGCTCAACGTCGCCCTCGTCGTTATCGCAGGTAACGGTAAAGCTGGTTACGCGGTACTGCAATTCAAACGGGAAATTCTTGATACCTGCTCCGATACCAGCCTGGTTGATAAACGCACCGGCTGCTACATTCGATCCACTCTCATATCCGCCCACATAAGCGCCGGGAGGGGGAATGGTACGAACGCGGAACTGGGAAATACCGGCCACCTTGCCTTCAACCGATACCGTGATCTTTGCATCATCGGTAACATTGCTGACACGCACATTGTATTTGCCGGGACCTACCCTGTTGATGGATCCTCCACCGCCGGTGATGCTCACCTGGATCTTGTCATCACCACCACCGCTGGCAGCAATGCTTACCGGGTTGTCAACACCGATGTAAAGAACGTTCATCTTATCAAGGGCGATTGAAGCGTTGGCCTGGCCAACTGTGTATTCAACCGGTTTATCAATGGTCTGCTCTTTTCCTTCCTGATCCTTATAAACAATATGAACAGGGATCACATGCCTTCCGATGCCACCACCTGCAATTTTCAGGCGGGCAGCTCCATCCTGGTCAATAGTAGCACTCTGACCACCGATAGAGATCTGAGGCAATGCTGCTTTACTAAAAGCACCGACACCTGCAGTGATCTCGATGTCCTGTCCCGGCATCAGGTAATTGGAACTTTGTCCAACGATGGCACCGAAGCTATCGTAGCGGACGGTTACCTTACCTACCTGTTCGTGACAGAAAGCTACCACCCTGTTCTCAGACGTCTTTACGTCGTTCTGAAATTTGATCAGCATGGTAATGGCTGCCACCGTGGGCACCATGTGAAAGTAAGCTTGCTCCCAGGTCTTCTTGCTCTTGTCCTGTGAAGGAGGAACATTCAGGTCGATCTGAAGTGAGTTTTCAAACTCTTTGGCGATCAACGGATCGATAGCCAGCAGCTGCTTCTTATAGTTCTCGAGCTTTTCTTTCAGCTCCTTTCCTTTCTTTTCCTCTACCATGATACGGGTAGCGATATCGAGATTATCCTGTTTAAAAGAAGAATCACCATTCTTCTTCGGATCAAATTCGGCTGCTTTCAGGATTTCCAGCTTCAGTTCTTCGATATACTGGTTGACGCCCTTTGTGATCTCAACGGCTTGTTGTGCCTTGGGAAGCCAGATCTCGGCTTTGGGCCTTGATTCTGGTTGGGTCAATTTATCCTGAAGCGATGCAATGATAGTTTCGGTTGATTTATTAATAGTAGCATTTGTGTTGGTCAAGCTACGATTAACAGTTTTGAAGGCATTAAGGATCTCCGCTGATACGTTCAGGGCCAACAGGGCTGTCAGCACCAGATACATCAGGTTGATCATTTTTTGCCGTGGCTCTTTAGGTAGTGCCATATAGGTTCAAATATTTTCGCTTTAAGTAATGGTTTACCGGTTAATAACGTTGTCTGGTCAATCATTATTATCTGCCTTGCATTGCGCTCAGCATATTGCCATAAATGTTGTTCAGACGGCCCAGGTTGTTGGCGAGGCCAGCCACTTGCTCCTGAACTTTCTTGGCATCAGCGGCGGTTCCCATCATTACTGTGGAAGCCTCAGCCAGTTTACCGTAGAATTGGTTCAAAGTTTTCAGGTGGTTGTTGCTCTCCTGCAATTCAAGTTCATAGATCGTGTTCAGGGAAGAAAGATTCTTCGTGAGGACCTGGATCTGATCATGGAATTGTTTGGCGCTGTTAGAAG
>DATMHB010000414.1:0-5540 GCA_035555175.1 Flavisolibacter sp.
ATTTTTTACAATGTCGCTCAAGCGTTGCGCCTGCTGTTCCCGGATGAGTCCCTGTCCCACGATGGCCAGGCTTTGTGGTAAATCCATGGAAGGAATATCGATCTTACCAATGCTCAGAGGCCTGTTATTGAGCGTGCGGCCCGATGTAACCACAACCTCAAATAACTGTGTCGAATTTTCTTCGAGCGAAATCGAAACAAAGGCCACTCCGTCTTTTTTGAGTTCAACCGTTTTTTGTTGGGGTTTCAAGCCCACCATAGAGATCTCGAGCGTATATACACCTTCTTTAAGGTTCCTGATAATAAAATATCCGTTCTCATCGCTGAATACAGCTTTGCCGTTTTCCCGCACCACTACCGAAACAAAAGCTGCCGGTAGTTTGTCAACGGTTTTTATTTCTCCGGAAATAGATCCGGCAGGGATCTCATTACCTGTCTGTATCAATGGTTTATTAGTTCCGAGTTCTGTTTGTGCTAATCCGCTCAAGCTTAATGCCAGTACGAAGAATAAAGTAAATGTTCTCACCAATAAAAATTTGCGGCAAAAAAAGGACGTCGCCTTCGAGATCACTTACTATTCAGGAAAAACAGGTTACGAAAAGCGGAAATTCGAGCTCGAACGACCGATGAAAGCGTTCTTTATAGGGTCCGGCTGTCATGAAACTGTCAACGGCTCATTGATGGCCTGTGTTTATTCCCGGCGCCCGATATCCGCTCTTCCAGCTTGATTGAATAATAGCAAGCCCGAATCCATCGGGACAAGCGCATACACTTCTCATAATGTGGGATCATTCCTTAAAGTTCCTTTGATTGGCAGCCGCATGTATTCGAAAAATCACGCTACATCCGAATGCTCTTTTAATATCTTCATCGTCCGCCCGGGGTCTTCTGCGCCGTGCCGTTAAACGGCAGAGACCCCGGGACATTACCGGACAAAGCATCATTCACGTGGATTATTTTTTCATACCTCTTGACTCCTTTTTCGTAATATAAAGCACTGGAATGTTGATACATAGTAAAATCATCTGCTAAGTTCCATTTTTTCCTCACGGGATTATGGTGCATATAGGCAAGCTTTTGGAAAATAAACTCCGGAGTATAGCATGCTTTAGCGTCAAAACTATCTTCAAACACTTTATGAAGCTGCCCTTTCCGTGCTTCTCTTTTCTGTACTCCAGCATGCAACAAGCCAAGCAGTTCGTTTTGCTTTTCCTCCTCAAGTCTTTTTATGATCTCATAAGCCATGAATCTTTTGGCATTTCCTATGACCATGTTAAGCGATGTGGACATTTTAGGAAAATAGAGCAACACATGAAGATGATTGGGCATAATAACATAGCCGGTTACATACCTGCTGTGTTGGAACAGATGATCGAACCATTTGTACACGGTATCATAAGCATTCGCCAGCTTAAATAAAGGAAACCATTTAAAACAGGTAAAAGTGACGAAGAAAAAACTGTTGGCACTTAGATCGTGCTGAATGCGAACCGGCATGAATTAAAAATAATACAGGTCAATGTTACGCGGTAAGTCCCGGGGTCTCTCTTTTCAGCACAAATCCCCCGGCAGAAGACCCCGGGCGGACAGTGAAAAAAGGAGCTTACGTTCGATGATAGTAAGGCGGAAGATTCATCGAGGAACAGCATAGACTTCTTCCAATAAAAAATTATCCGCCTTAAATGTGGAATCGATCTCAATGGCAAAGGTATTCTGCCGATCTTTTGCCGATCCTGATTTCAGAAACACTTTACCATCGGTAAATTTGTCAATCTCATTAACACACCCAGGTGGACCGGATCAGCATATTACACCGATTGTATCTTGGGGACAAGAAAAGACATAGGACTGAACGTTGAATAATACAAATCGAATCATATGACGTGGTTTTCTACCGCGCGTTGAAGAATGATATGATGCAATAATGTGACAGCCCTTCCATGAATTGTACGTCGTTCAATCCAATCAATCACGCTACATCCGAATGCTCTTTTAATATCTGCCTGTAACGATTCAGCACCGCAGATTTAGAAATAAAGCCTATGAAATTATTATGATGATCCACTACAGGCAACACCCAGGTCGACGTCTCGTCAAATTTGTTCATTACCGAGATCATGTCCTCCTCTCGGTGAATCACCTCGACCGGTATTTTCATCACGTGCAAAACTTCTATCCGGCCATGGAATTCCGGATTAAACAGGACCGGCCGCAAGTCATCAAGATAAATGACGCCGGCAAGCCGGGTGTGATCCAGGACGGGGATCACATTGCGCTTGCCCGTTTTGATCGCATCCAACAGATCGGAATAGGATGATCTGGTATTGAGCGTGGAGGCAACTGGTTCAATGAGATCATTCGTATCAATCAGGAGGAAGAGATTTTTATCGTGTGCACGTGTAAATATTTTGCCTTCATCGGCAAGCTTTTTGAGATCGGGTGATATAGAAGAAAACCATTTGGCAATAAGAAATGAAATCACGCAGACAATCATTAAAGGAATAAACAAATCGTACCCCGAGCTCGATTCCGCAATAAGAAAAATTGCCGTGAGAGGTGCATACAATACACCACTCATGACGCCTGCCATACCTACAATCGTAAGATTGATGACCGGCGCCTGCACAAACCCCGCCTCAGTACAAATAACCGCAAACAAATATCCAAGTGTACCCCCCGCAAACAGGGAAGGCGCAAAATTACCACCATTGCCGCCGCCATAAAGGGTTACGGGCGTTGCAAACGCCTTGAAAATGCAAACCAGGGTGAGAAAAAGAATAACGATCCATTCTTTGTATGCTACGTAGCCCAGGAAGCTGTGTTGTATAATCTGACGTATATCGCCGTTGGCGATCGATTTGATACTCGAATAGCCTTCGCCAAATAAAGGAGGAAAAGCAAGGCAGAGCACTGAAAGGATGCTGCCGCCAATGATCGCTTTATTTATTTTGGATATTTTCAGCCGGTGAAAGAAGCGTTCTACTTTTTGTGCGATGACAATAAAGTATCGTCCATACAATCCGCAAATAATTCCAAGCAGCAGATAATATGGGATATTGTGATAATTGAAGTCGTGGCGTGCACTGAATTTGAACAACACGTCCTCATTTAGTATCATGCGTGAGAGTAAACTTCCGCAAACCGCAGCCACTACCAGCGGAATAAAGTCCGTAAATACAACGCCGGTCAAAAGGATCTCAAACGCGAACATGACGCCGGCAATAGGAGCGTTAAATGCGGCCGCTATACCCGCCGATGCGCCGGCTGCAAGCAAAAGCGTCCGATCCTTATAGCTCAGCCTATACGTTTGTGCAAAATTAGATCCGATGGCGGCGCCTGTTACGGCCATCGGGCTTTCCAGTCCGGCTGAGCCGCCGAGCCCGACAGTAACTGCACTTTGAATGATTTGCGAATACATTTTTACCGGCGACACAAAGCTCGAATTACGGGCAATCTCATAAAGAATTGCGCCGATGCCCTTTCTGTCCTGCCCGCCAAAGAAATAGATAACAATGAGCGTCGTCAATACAATGCCAAGGAAGGGAAAAAGAATATAAAAAAGGATCTGATCTTCAAAATGTACTTTACTGGTGATTATATAATGAATGTAGTGGACAAGCGTTTTCAAAAGAATTCCAGCCAGCCCTGCCGTACATCCCACCAGCACACCCGAAAAGGTGAGAAATTGATTGTGCGACAGTTTTGTCTGAAGCCATTGAAGAAGCAGCTCGTAACTTTTAGCCTTCCTTAATCCGTATCGGGGCGTTCTTTTGATAAGCGCCACGAACTCGAGGTAATTTTTTAAGAGTCTATATTTCTTCAAGGTATTAGATAAAGGGAAGTCAATCAATTTATTTCGTTCCGCAAGCTTTTACGGCCAACAAAGATAATTCCCATCAGGTGAAAATTCTGTTTACAGTCTTCTTGAAAAATGAATGATCCGAAGACTGCCGGTATTCATGCACGTAAATAGAATCAAATCTTCTTTTCAGCGGCGACGCACATCAAAGGATCATGCAACAGGTTATCTGTACGGCTACATCGAACAATAAGCCCCGCCCCTGCCATTGCGCAGTTGAAACCGAACGTCAGTGACCATGCGGTATGGATTTATGTTACGGCCACTTGTAGTGCAGTTGGTGAGACGGCGGTTGTATCAGTATCGGACAATCCATGTCCAAAAACGAACACCTTCGTACACCTGCTTTTTACTAACTGGTTGTTTTTCAAGCAGGCCCTCTTCTGGCATTAATAATGAATACATCTTGTTCTCATGTGCATCTTCAAATGCATTTACCGGGTGTTTCTACACCGGGTAATTTTCATTCCTCACTAGCACTTAAAACCGATTATGAAAAGACTCGTGTCTACAGGCGTACTCATATTGGCTTTTGCACTGTCGAGCTTTAGCCAGCAATCAACATTCAAAAGCAAGGCTGATTCATTAGCCAAAAACGATTTTAGTAAATCGAAAGAAAAAAGGATCGAGAAATATGGAGTGGTCAGGGAAGTAAAAAAAACCATCATTTCCACGCCGGTGGCCACTAACGATCTTTCTTTTTATCTCGGCAATTATGTCAACGAAGACTTGAAATATAAAATTGAGATCAGAAAAGACGCGTTGAGCAGACCGATAGCCACTCTTAGCATTGGGGGCAAACCTGCAGCGGCGCTTGAAAACACCACGATCGATGATGCCTATTTCACGGCGCGCACACCGGGCGGGAAAACCGGAGGATCCTGGGAAGGTGTTTTCGTTGACAAGAACGACAACGGTATAGTTGAATTTGGTCTCGGGCTGATATTGCCGGATCCGGTTTCGGTGGATGGCCTGCGGATCACGAAAATTTTTTTAAAAAAACTGTCTCCTTAGCCGCTCACGGGATATGTCATTTGTGTTGATCCATCATTATGCTATTACGAACATCCAAATAATTTGAAATGATCCGGAATTGTTTTTTAATCGCCTGGAGAAATCTGTGGAAGAATAAGGTCTTTTCAGCCATCAATATCCTCGGACTGTCAACGGGGCTGGCATGCTGCATACTGATGTTCCTCTTTGTTCAGCACGAATTAAGCTACGATAAATTCAATAAGCAGGCAGGCTCAATATATCGGCTGACCTCTATGTTTACGGAGACACCTGAAAAAGGTCTGCTTGCCGTTACACCTGCTCCCTGGGCGCCTCTTATCAAAAAAGATTTTCCGGAAATAAAACAGTATGTGCGACTGCTAAAAGATGAAAAAGTATTGATCGGTCAGCCGGGGCAGCAGCATTTTTATGAAACAAACCTGCTGTATGCAGATTCCACTTTTTTTGATGTGTTCACGGTTACTCTTGAGAAAGGAAATGTTTCCCATTCATTAGACCGACCCAACAGCATCATCCTTACGGCCGAAACAGCCAGAAAATACTTTGGTAATACAGACCCTATTGGAAAAACGCTTGAGATCAATTCTTTCGGAAGGAACCTGACGGTCGAAGTGACGGCCATCGCAAAGGAACTTCCCCAAGCCTCCCATTTTCAGTTCGGTTCCCTG
>DATMHB010000415.1:0-2785 GCA_035555175.1 Flavisolibacter sp.
GGGCAAGTTCCTTGATTCTGCAATTTACTCGCTGCTTACTCCGGAGCCGGAGGGCTAAAAAGTCAAAAGCATTAAGGCCGCCATTTACTACTGTCCTTTCCGCCCTGTTTCCCCTCGAGGGAAAAAGCGAATGCTGCTGAATTTGATGAAAGCCGCCTGCCGTAGGAATTGAATGCAAAGAACGCAACACTGGCAAACACGGTTGTTCCCGCTCGTTGCGGTCAAATATTCATCCGTTGCGACAATGCGGGTGGTGCTAAAAAAAATCATCCACCTGAGGCGGATGATCTTCTAAACAATTAATGGCGGATTATCTCACCTGAAAGTCCACGGCCATCGTTCCCCACAACAGGCTTACATCACCCTTCTTATTGATCGTGTAAAGCAACTGTTCCTGTGTTTTATCGGTTCGGCGTGGCCTTACCACAACTTTCAACGCATCCTGGTCTTTATTTTTCTCGTATTCCGTTCCCCAGATGCTATACGCTTTGTTGAAGATGAGTGTGTACCCATCATCGCCCCAAAGTCCGAAAAGCGCATACTTGCCTGCCGGCAGCGCCTGTCCATCGATCGTAACATTCTTATCGGTAGCAAACACGGTGGCCTCGTTGGCGCCCATTCTCCAGACCTGCCCCTTCATAGGTTCGACAGTTTGACCAACAGTCCTGCCTTTTAAGGAAGGCCGGCTGTAATCGATCGTGATGGTTGCACCCGAAGCAATTTTTTCCGAAACTTTAGCCGGAGGGCTTGCGCGTTTGGATTTATCCTGTGCCTGAAGCGACGAAGCGATCAATAACGTACCGCCGAGAAGTAAGTATGCAAAAAATGTTTTCATGTCAATCATATTTGTTATGAAAGATAAGGATAGTCTCAAACACAAAGGCCCGAAATTTCCATGAGCGGAAGAGAAAAGTTGCTCCGGTCAGGAAATGATATGATTCCAGTTGCGCCTGTCCTCTTTCTTTCCGTAGCGAATAGCTTCCAGTTCGCGCTTCAGCACAAAAACAAGATTCTTCTCGTTATAGGCCGGCAGCTCATAAACTTCGTCACCGATACCCATGGAAGCGATGGGCGCCACGATGGCAGCCGTTCCGGCTCCGAATGCTTCGGTGATGGTTCCTTTAGAAAATGCGTTCACTACCTCGCCGATGCCGATGGGTCTTTCTTCTACGGATATGCCAAGCTCTTTTGCCAGTATCAAAAGCGAATCTCTTGTAATACCATCGAGGATGGAATCGGAAAGCGGTGGCGTGATCAAAGCACCATCGATCACAAACATCAGGTTCATGGTTCCCGACTCCTCAAAATATTCGTGCTCCATGGCATCTGTCCAAATCACCTGATCGAAACCCTCCTGCCGCGCCAGCTGCGTTGGATAAAAGGCTCCGCCGTAATTGCCCGCGCACTTTGCGTAACCCGTGCCACCATTGGCCGCACGGATAAATTTTTGTTCAACTTTTACGCTGATGGGTCTTGGATAGAGTTGAGGAACGGGGCCGGCAACAATCAGGAATTCGTATTCCTCCGCCACCTTTACCCCAAACCGCGCTTCACTTGCAAATATCAATGGCCGTAGATACAAGGCGGCGCCTTCAGCCTCAGGTATCCAATTCCTGTCGATCTTTACCAATTCTTCAAGGGCAATGGTGAAAAGATCCAGCGGAACTGCCGGCATGCACATCCTGCGCAACGATTCATTGAGTCGCGCATGATGCTTTTCTAAGCGAAAGATATTGATACGGCCATCCTTCATGCGAAAGGCCTTCATTCCTTCAAATATGCTTTGACCGTAGTGAAGGGCCAGCGTGAGTGGAGAGAGCGAAAGATTTTGGAACGGTTGTATTTGCGCCTGCTGCCATGATCCGTCGCGAAAACTGCATCTGAACATATGGTCGCAGACATATTTTCCAAATTCGAGACTGTTGAAGTCTACGTCCTGCAGCGCGGTGTACTTTGCTTTCTGAATGCGGATGTTTTGAACGAGTTCCATAAAACAATTTTAAACGTTTACAGTAAATAGGTCGATCTCCATTTTGATATCGGAGCGCGCATAAATCCCTTTTTCGAGCGGCACTTCCACGAAGCCCAATTTTTTATACATCGTGATGGCCGGCACCAGACCGGTTTGAGAATAAAGGATCACTTTCGATGCGCCCAGCTGCTTCGCTTTTTCAAAGGCCGCATAGCTGAGCGCCTCAGCTATACCTTTTCTCCGGAATCTTTCGTCTACGGCCATTTTTGTGAATTCAAAAACCGAATCATCCACTTTTTTTAGTGCCACTGTTCCTGCCACAAAGTCCTTCCATTCAGCCATCAGAATACTGCCGCCTTGATCGAGAATGGCCTGCTGCGGATGTTGTAAAACAAATTTGTCGAGTTCTTCCAGCCAGAAATATTTTTCAATCCAGTCGCGGTTGAACTTTTCAAAGAAGGGCTGGTGTTCCGGCCGATATTCGAGTATTGTAATGTCATTCATGCTTCTTCAATTTTATCATGAGGCGAAGCTAAAGGTCTCCAAACCGTTCATAAAAATCCTATAAATCTTCGAATTAAAACAGATGCAGATTATTTAATTTTGACTATATCAGATTTTATGAGTGCAACTATTTCCACCAGGCAGGATCACAAATACATGCAGGTCGCCGAGGGCATCGAACTGCTGATCCAGCAGGAGATCCTGCGCATCGGCGACAAGCTTCCGTCGGTTCGCATGCTGAGCGAAGAATACGGAATCAGCATGGGCACCGCGTTCCAGGCTTATTATCACCTTGAAGGGAAAGGACTT
>DATMHB010000416.1:0-7886 GCA_035555175.1 Flavisolibacter sp.
CGCACGTTACTATGACTTGCCCATACGGGACCACTAAAATGATCGAGCGCCTCCCAGAAACTTTCATCGCAAAGGTGCGTAACATCCAGAATGATATTCAGCCTTTCCATTTCTTTCAATAAGGCTCTGCCCCTTGTGCCCATCGAGCCGCTGGCATCGGTCCCCTGCGCATACCGTCCCGCACCGTAGTGCGCCGGTCCCACCGCTCTTAATCCATCCTCCCATGCCTTTTCCAGGAATTGAAATGAAACGATGGAGTCGGCACCTTCCAGACTGAGAATATATCCAACCGGTCTCATTTTGTCCGGATCATTGATCCAATTGGATATATGTTTTTCAAGGCCGGTAAGATCTTTGATCTGCACCATCTCTCCTTCTTCTTCCATGGCTTTATACCAGGCCAGCTGCCCCTGGCTTTGTGCCCAGGCCTGCTGCGGAGAATTCCATCCCGGCAACGGATTGTCTTTGGCTACGTACCGCGCTATCTGCGTAGCTACCACGAGGCCTATATTTCCCTTGCGCAATTCCGGAAGGGAAACCACTGCATTACCGCGGTCTGGTTTATCGTTCATACCCCTCTCCCTTTCGTTGATGTCGCGAACAGGCAGCCGCAGGTCGCGGTTCCATTCCATTGCGTTCATGGCGAGGTCGAGATGAGCGTCGATCGTGAACATATTAATAATTGATCTTTCTATTCCTTGCAATCACCTCCCAATGCCCGTCTATTTTCCCATCGTTCACTGCATAGGCCTCATTGTACAGAGCGCAGGTAGGACAAATGTGATAAGGCAGTCCATACAGCACATCACCTATCTTATAATCATGTCCGGCATCTGTTCTCAATACAAGGTGTTCTTCGCTTTGTGCAACGGGTATCAATTCCGGCGCATTCAGGAAACGCACGCGTTTAGCAAGCACATTTTCAGCAGCAATTGATTTGTGCCCCAGATCGCTACAAATTGTGGTTTCATCCGGAATGGAAATGATCCTTGAGATTACCAATGCAGCCGGCCTGAAATGCTGCTCCGGCAACTGCTCCTGGTAACCCGCGTCCCAATAAACAAAAGTGCCGGGACTGCATTCGGTATTTTTTCTAAGAAGGTGAATAGGAAATGACGGAGAACCGCCCGCTACTACAACCGGTTCTTTCAGGCCCTTCGAAATAATAGCGTTTCGAAGCTCGTCTACTGATTCGAACGCTTCATCACAGGATCGTTTCCGCGTGCGAAGATCCGGATCATGAATGTGTCCGTCATATACGTGGAGGCCAACGGGATTGATGCCCTCAAGCTCATCGCAACGCAAATAAAGCGCAAGGGCTTTGCCCGTTGCAATGCCTGTTCTGTTCATGCCCGTGTTCAGGTCTATAAAAACATTGATGCTCAGATTTTTTTTCCGCGCCGCAGCAGCAATATTTCCGGCCGCTGCAAGATCATCAACCAGACAGGAAAATTGAGTAGCCGGATAATTTGTGACAAGGGAAAATAATCTTTCAACCTTCGGACCGGCCGGCTGGTACGCTAACAATACGTCCTTAGCTCCGGCGGCGCCCAGCATGTCTGCTTCGGCGATGGTGGCGCATTTGAATTTGAAAATGCCTTCGTCCATCATCATCAGGCTCGCTTCCCTTGTCTTATGTGTCTTCACATGCGGCCTCAGTCTCTTTACATCATCGATCATGGATTTCAGTGTGATGATATTTTCTCTGACCCTTGAAGGATAGACAATAAGGGCAGGCGTATCGAAGGCTTCAATATTGCTGATCAAATACCAGGGCTTCCCAGGGGCGTTCATGAGAAAAAATTAGTGTAATTCAAAAAGGGCTTCAATTTCAACCGGAATATTGTCGGGCAAGGATGAAAAGCCAACGGCGCTTCGCACACCGATCCCATTTTCCTCTCCCCATACTTTCGCAAAAAGTTCGCTGCACCCATTGATCACGAAGGGATGTTTTTCAAATGATGGAAGGGCGTTCACCATACCGAGCACTTTGATCACCCTTTTTACTTTATCGAGGCTCCCGACAGTTGACCTGATGGTAGCCAATATCGCAAGCCCTACCTGCAATGCTGCCTGCTTTCCCTGTTCGTGGTCCATAATTTCTCCAACCCTTCCTCTGATAAATGTACGATCAGGCCTGATAGGACCATGACCTGAAACATAAAGGAATTTGTCAACCACGAGGGCGGGCTTATATACGCCCAAAGGAGTTGGTGCCGGTGGAAGCTCGAGGCCCAATGCGGCGAACCTTTCTTCGGGTGATTTGTTTTCTTTCATTTCGTTTGTTATATCATGAGGTTGATCAGCATCACGCCCAGCAACCCTGCTATGGAAACAATGGTTTCCATGAGCGACCAGGAGCGAAGCGTATCCTTCATGCTGATATTAAAATATTCCTTGAACATCCAAAAGCCGGCATCATTCACATGGGAGAACATGAGGCTTCCCGCGCCCACCGATAGAACCATTAGTTCGGGGCTCGCGCCACTTTGTCTCAACAGCGGTTCAACAATGCCAGCAGCAGTGAGGCCTGCTACCGTTGCAGAACCCACGGCTACCCTGATCAATGCCGCCGTGAGCCATCCGAGGAACAGAGGCGAGAGCGAAATGTTTTTCAGCATGCCGGCGATCTGATCACTGACACCGCTGTCAATGAGAATTTGCTTCAGTGCTCCTGCGCCTGCAATGATCAGAAGGATCATGGCAATGTCTTTAACAGATTCACTATAGGTATTCATTACATGTCTCAAGCGCATGCCCTGACCGGTGCCCAAAATGAAGGTAGCCGCGCCGAGCGCGATCAACATTACGATGGATGGCTGCGAAAAAAATGAAATGAGGTTTCCGTTCTTTGAAGACACGAAGAATGGAAGGAGCGCGGTGACAGCAAAAAGAAGGACCGGCAGCAAGGCTGAAAAAAAACTGCTGAATACAGCAGGCAGCTGGTCCTCTTGCATTCTTTTCGGCTGAAAGGTTTCCAGCGGGAGGGAAACAATATTCTTGAGCGTCCTGGAAAAAAGGGGGCCGGCAAGAACGATGGTAGGCACTCCAATGGCAATGCCATACAACATGGTCGCGCTTATGTTTGCATGAAACTGGCTTACCAGGGCCGAAGGGGAAGGGTGCGGAGGCAGGAAGCCGTGGGCGACAGACAATGCCGCCAACATGGGGATGCCAGTTGCTACGGCCGGTAATCTGTATTGATAAACGATTGAAAAGATCAGTGGAACCATCAGCACGAAACCCGTGTTATAAAAAAGCGGAATGCCTATGATGAAGCCAACCGCGGCGAGTGCCCAGTGAATATTATTCAGTCCAACGCCTCTCATCATGGTTGAAGCGATCTGTTGTGCCGCGCCGCTTTCTGCGATCAGTTTTCCAAGCATGGCGCCGAGCACGATAATGATGACATTCGATCCAAGTATATCACCGATTCCTTTTTCTATGGATTTGGTCACCTGCACCAGAGGGATACCCAAAAAGAGTCCCGCCAATACACAAACAACAAGAAAGGCAAGAAAGGCATTGATGCGGAAATAAGCGATCAGAACCACCAGAAAAAGTAAAGCCACGAAAACGATGAATAAAGCCATGAGGTTTTGGTCTGCTTCGGGCCATAAGATAAATAATTATCAGGATTGTTGAACTCGAATCCTTGTTCGTCATTCCTTTTCGAAGGCAATTTTGACAGATCCACATCATCATTTCCAATGCCGTTACGAGTGTACATTCTGAAAATAGCCGATCTTGGTTTTTGAAATGCGCTGCCGCGTCCTTTGAAAAGCTCTTGCTAAAAACAGGCACATGACGATGAAGGCAATGTCGTGCACTTTCCAGATCAATAGCGCGAAATTCCGTTCTGGCACAATGAGCTGCTTATAAAAAAGAAATATAAAAAAGCTGACGCTCTCATAGATCACGATCCCTGTTATGGCCAAAAATACGGCTGCCCTGTTATATTCGGCACGGCCATCATCTTCGAGCGTGTACAAGTACCAGGCAATACCAAGGAAAATTAGGATGATCGACTCTATGGTGAGCAGGCGGCTGCTAAAAACAAGAGGGCTTTCAAAGAATGAAAAATTGAAAAGAACAAAGGCCCCATAAAAAACAAAGAGCAGCCTGATAATATGAGAAGATGCCCGTGGCAGGTATCGGATAATGAACCAACCAAAAAATGCCACTTTGGTAATGGAATGAAGATTGTAAAACACATGGTTCGATCCATTGAACAACACTACGAAGGCGTGAATATTCGATATCAGCGTTATGAGCAGGTTCAGCACCAGTGCAAAAAAAAGATAGAGCTGCAAAGGGAAAAGCAGGCGGGCATTGTTCCGCTGCGCGAGGAAAACGGTAACCGGGATGAATAAGGCCCACACTTCAGACCAACCCAGGATTTGTTTCAGAATGCTTGTCAGCATGGCTTAGTTTTTCCGGACTTATGATTTATCCAACGGGGCAGGCTGGAGGACAGGGATCGCAGGGAAGCGATATTCCGGTACCCGAAAGCGAACTCACGGGTTCCGCATCATAAATAATATGACCCGAATATTTGTACTGGATGCGGGGAGAAAACTTCAGAAAATCGAACTTGATATAACCACCGCTCGGATCTTTGAGAAGGTCTCGCAGCTTATCCAGGTCAAGAATATTATTGCCGAGGATGGCAGAAGTATCGTCATCGATCTTCATTTCTCCATCTACAGCCTTCAGCTGATACTGTTTGCCGTAATCATTTCCTTTTTTCTTTGGATAGGCAATGGCTGTAAAAAGAGGGTGGCCGGTGTTGATCTTCAGTGCATGAAATTGAAGGATGAGGTATTTGTAATCTTTATCCTTCACAATTTCGATGATATCCGCGTAATCGTATTTGCAATTGACCACCTTGAAGCACAGACTCATCTTTGGCTTGTCTGAAGAGGCCTGGGAGAAGTTTCCTTTGACGTCCATAACATTTGTTTTAAGAATGAAACAATGCGGGTGGAGATGTCTAAAAGGGTGGAAATCTTATCTAAGTTAACGTCTATTTGGGTATTTTTCTAAGCTTTCGTCTTTCGCTGTCGTTGTTCTCGCGAATAAAGAGAGAAAGCACAAAAAGAAAAATGAGCGAATAGGATAGAGCGAGAAACAATGCGGACACCGAGTATACCATCCTTTGTCCCGGCGCGGCTGATGCTTTGGGCCTTTGTCTATTATTGCGCGTTGCCTGCATGTGCGGGCGCTTCGCACCAAACATGTCCAACTACGTACTTCTACGTAACAGGCTCACAAGGCGTTTCCACGCATCGCGCATCGACGCCTGAGCGTTGATCCACGGGATGTTTTTTTCCAGTACTTCCTACCTTGACTAAGGGCCTTCCGAGGGTGAAAATTTGTTCTACAAAAGCAAATTTTATGAACCCCAAATTCTTCCTTCTTACCCTCCTCCTGGTCAGCTTGCGTTTCGCAATTCCCAGCCTGGTCGTCAATGTCAATGGCGCAGAAAAGAGCATCATAACAACAACCGAAGCTCCGGTCCTGCCCGCGGCATTGCATGCCGAGCATCACGACTTTCTTTTGTTTATCGAGAGTGCCCGCGACATTTATGAAAACATGGTACATGCCGCCGACGATGCTAAATTTTACCTCTTCAGCTTTGAAAGGGTCAGAAGATCAAGGTGGGCGGCAAAGGTTTGGCTGGCGCTGGTCCGAATGGCCGTCATACTCAGCCATGTGTCTGTTCTGATCTACGCGTTCAAAGGACTGCTTGGCAGCTGATGAGTACAGTCAGGTACCACGCGGTTTTTTATTCCACGATCGGTCCGTCCTTAAGATAAAATTTCCGGCACTTCATTCACCGTTCATTCAGATCTTACCTTTTCCGATGATTTATTGTTTTCGAATTGCGCAATGCGAGGTCTTCGCGGCTTTGCACGAAACGCCCAGTCCGAAACGCTTCCAACAAAAAGGCAATCTTACGATTGCCCCTTGCCGATTTTAATTGACCCCTGCCAGCTGCAGACTAACCTTCTTTAAAGATTTGGCGACGATGGATTCTTTTTCCACGATTCCATCAGGCAACAGTATGATAGACACCGAAGCATCATGGAACCATGCCGTGTTCCTCAGTTTTTCTACATGGATGATGCCGGTGATATACTGACGGTCTTCCGTGCTATGAAATTCAATGACGTGCTCGAAATCCCATTTGTTCAACTCAGACCAGTCGTTGAAACTCACGTATACCTTCAGGAAATAATTGTTCGTAAGCGCATATTTCTCGCGGCGGTTGAGCTTTTTATACTCATACTTGTAATCATAACTGAAGGCCGAAACGTCACTGAGCACAGCAGAGGATGTGGGGTATCTCCCCGCTCCCTTTCCATACAGGAACTGCTTGTCGGTGAGTTTGCTTTCAATGATCACTCCGTTAAATTCATTCTTCACGTTGTACAACTGGCTGTCTTCGGTAACGAACTGCGGCAGTACAAAACCGGCCACCTTACCGCCGGCCAGCTTGCACGCTTGCGCGGTCAGCTTCACCCTGTAATTTTTTTCAGAAGCATAATTGGCGTCGGCGGCATGCAGGCGGGTAATGCCTGCCGATATCAGGTCCTGTGGCTTTGTAATGATGCCATAGGCATGGGCCAGCAGGATGGTGAGTTTGTTGGCGGCGTCTATCCCCTCCACATCCAGGGCCGGATTACTTTCTGCAAACCCCAATTGCTGGGCCTGCAGCAAAGCATCTTTATACGAAAGCCCTTCACTGATCTTGGTGAGGATGTAATTGGTTGAACCGTTCACGATACCTGAAACACTTTGCAAAAGATCGTTGTCATAATATTCTTCAAGATTGCGGATAATGGGAATGCTGCCGCACACAGCGGCCTCGTACAGGAATGAAACCTCGTGTTCCTGCTGCAGGAAGATGAGTTCAGCCAGGTGTTCTGCGATGAGTTTTTTGTTGGCGCTCACGACGGACTTTTTCTGGCGGAACGCGGTGGTTACGATCTTGTATGCTTCGTTCGCATCGTCGATCAATTCAACCACGAGATTGATCTCGGGGTCGTTCAGGATGTCGTTGTAGTCGGTAGTGAACAGACCTGGGTCAGCATTGCGTTTTTTCTCTGCATGCTTGATGCACACTTTTTTTATGGTGGCATTCAGTGATGGCGTTTCCTGCAACACCTGGAATATTCCTTCTCCCACTACACCGAAGCCAAATAATCCGATCGTTAACTTTTTGTGCGTGCTCATAGTATTGATTAAATTCCTGAATAATTTTTTGCCTGAATATTGTTGTCAAATCAAATTTTTGAAAATCGTTATAGACTTATCAGGAAAGTGCGAAGATGAACGGGAAGCTTTTGCTACGGGCAGCAACAAAAAAGCTCTCCCGACAAATCAGAAGAGCTTTCAATATCTTGATAAAAATAGATGAGAGCCTGGATCTGACTTATCTGTCACGCAATTATCCGCGTGATGGAGTTGGCACCTTACCCGGACCGCAATGCGGAACGGCAGGTTGTCAAGGCTTCATCGGGCCATATCCCTCAGCCTTTCTTGATAAGCAATCGATAAAAGAACTGCAACAAAGATAAATTCGAAAATTTCAAAACTGCAAATATTTTTTCTTATGCTCTGTTAAGACCGGCCGTGCCCGCTTGAAAAATTTTCATTCGCAATGGTTGTTGAATGCTAATGATAATCGGATGCGCTGCAGGTCACTCTAATTCAGAATTGCATTGGATACGCTGTTCACAACCAACCCCGATTTTTCCCCAAATGCTAAAACTTTTAGGAAGTCCCCGTATTTTGTAGCAAATTTGCCTTATGCCAACCAATATAAAATGCCCGAAATGTGCGAATGAATTCGACGTACAGGAAGTGCTCTCGGCCGATGT
>DATMHB010000417.1:0-2464 GCA_035555175.1 Flavisolibacter sp.
TAATTAATTAGGGAACACGGGGTGAACATCAAGCCTGAAACGCAAGGCATACGCAAAGTTCGCAGCGTTCCGCAAAAAGCAAACTTTTCATTTTAGTGCGAACTGCATGAAAAAAGCGATGGAAAAAATAATGTTAAGGCACTCCGCCTACGCCAAGGCTCCGGCGGACGGAGCCCGCGTACGCCAAGGCTTCCACCGACAAGAGCGGGAGCGAAGGGAAAAGACAGAGCGGGAAACAGAGCGAGAGCGAAGGGAGAAGACAGAGGGGGAAACAGAGCCCGCCTGCGCCAAAGGCTCCAGCGGACGGAGCCCGCGTACGCCAAGGCTTCGGCGGACAGAGCGAGAAACAGAGCGGGAGCGAGGCATATAGGTAAGCCCCGTGCTTTAGGTAGTTTGCCTTTTACCTTTTTATCCTTTTCGAACTTTGCGGCTTTGCGTGAAACATCAGTAGCACAACGCGGCTGCGCCAAGTATGCCCGGTTCATCAAGCGCGGATACTTCGATGCGAAGTTTTTCGGCAGTGGACTTGAATGCAATTGTCCTGATCTGTGCCCACATCTTTTTTGAAAAGTACGGAAAGCCTTTGCTTACGGAACCGCCTAGCACGATCAGCTCCACATCAAGCGCATACAACATGGTTTTGACGGCATTGCCCAAATGAGCACCCATTTCTTCATACATCGCTATGGCCGAAGCGTCGCCCTTTGACGCCCTTTCATAAACAATACCACCATCGAGTCCATACACATTTTGGAAGAACTGCCCGCTCGCATAGTATTCATAAAACCTGTCGAGGTAATCGATCATCCCAAATTCCCCCGCGCCGCAATGTTCACCTGCATACAGTTGGCCATTGAGTATGATGCCGCACCCGAGGCCCGTGCCAATGGTCAGACCCAGCATTGAATCTGATTCTTTGCCCTTTCCAAAATAAAATTCAGCGAGCGCAAAACAATTCGCATCATTGTTGATGGCAACGGGAATATCATAGCGCCCGCCCATTAATTTCCGGAGGGGAACGTTTTGCCAGGACGGAATGTTGATCACATCGTAGACGATGCCCTGTTTCGTGTCGACCAGGCCCGGTACGCCAATCCCGATACCACGCACATGAGGATGCACGAGCTGGTCTGTGAGAGAAAAAACATCATGGAGAATGGTCTCGACGCCAGCGTCTTTCTTCGTCTTTATCGATACCTTTTTCAAAAGAGCATGACGGTTCACAAGACCTGCCCTGATGTTGGTGCCCCCCAGATCGATACCGATAAACAGATCCTCAACCATTATGAAGTTCTTTCGATCATTGATGCCGCTGGTTTGTCGGCGTAAATTCTCAAACCCGGATGTTTGCGCAACAAGCTTGCCGGCAACTGGTCCGAAGGTTCTTCTTCGAGAACCCGCTTCAGGATATCGGCTTTGTGGATCCCGCTGACCAGCAAGAATATCTGGTGCGTATCGAGCAGGTTGGCAAGCCCAAGAGTGAGCCCCTCGGTCAGCACCTGTGCCTTTTTAAAATATTTCTGACCCGCCTGCTGCGTGCTGCTGTCAATATCTGCCACGTGCGAGCGAAGCGAGAGTGAAGTGCCGGGCTCATTCATGCCGACATGACCATTGAGGCCAAGGCCAACGACGGCAACGTTGATACCGCCATGTGATTGTATAAAATCTTCGGTTTGGCGGCATTCGGATTCCGCATCCGTCGCCCTTCCGTTGAAAAAGCAAATATGCTTTTGATGGATGCCGAGGGGCTGAAACAATTGCTGGTCGAGGTAGTAGCGGCAGCTGCCCTCATCGTCTCCGTTGAGGCCACGCCATTCATCCAGGCCCACAAACGACCAGTCGGAAACATCTGCCTCCTTTTTTTTCGCTCTTCGCACGATCTCTTTGTAAAGACCGGCAGGCGAATCGCCCGATGCAGTGCAGATCAATGGCTGCTGAATGGATTGCATGAAGGAGATCACGTCATCGGCGGCCTGGCGCGACATATCCTCGTAAGTATCAGAAATAAAAAGCTGCATGTATTTTGGTTTAATTGTAGGCGATCATCATTGCCTTCTTCAGCAGTTGCGCGGCAATAATAAAACATTTCTGAAGAAATGTAACAGCCTTGCGTCCACTTGAATACTTTAAATAATTAACTTCAAAACTTCCGGCCGATTCATTTCACGGAAAGTGATAAGAAGCGGATGGATCATACGAAAGCATAAATATGAAACGCATTTTACCATTTTTAGGTCTGCTGCTGATCGCAGCATCGCTGCGCGCACAACCATTTGCCGATGAGATCCAGACATTCAAAAAGCAGGACAGTATTCATTTTCCGCCGGCTTCTGCCAACCTTTTTGTAGGCAGTTCTTCTCTTCGCCTGTGGAAAAATATTGAATCCGACTTCCAGGGATATAAGGTTATTAACCGTGGGTTCGGCGGTTCCTCGCTTCCTGATGTGATCCGTTATGCAGACGAT
>DATMHB010000418.1:0-2747 GCA_035555175.1 Flavisolibacter sp.
ATTATATTTCCGTGTGTAAGGAATTTGGTATCAGTTATATGGAAGTGAGTGATGGCTCTATCACCATTCCTCATGCAGAAAAATGCGGATACATTGAGAAGCTTATACGTTACGGAACTGTCCTGAGTGAAGTAGGCAGCAAGGATGCAGCACACATTATCCCTCCTTATAAATGGATTGAACTGATGCGCGCGGAACTGAACGCCGGTGCTACTTATGTGATAGCGGAAGCCCGCGAAGCCGGAACGGTAGGTATTTACCGTGGCAGCGGTGAAGTAAGGGAAGGCCTTGTTCAGGAAATACTGACGCAGATCCCGGGAGAAAAGATCATTTGGGAAGCACCGCAAAAGGCGCAGCAATTATATTTCATCGAATTGCTTGGCTGCAATGTGAACCTCGGCAATATCGCACCGACCGAAGTGATCCCGCTTGAAGCGATGCGGATCGGGCTTCGGGGTGACACCTTCAGTCTGTTCCTCAACAAAGAAAGTGTTTCATGAGACGCTTCGGACTGATCGGTAAGACCCTTAAACACTCCTTTTCAAAAACCTATTTTTCCAAAAAATTCATTGAAGAAGGGATCAAGGACTGCTCGTATGAAAATTTTGAGTTGTCTTCCATCCGCGAATTAAGCAGCATCATCACAGGCCCCGATCGCCTTGACGGTTTTAACATCACCATTCCATACAAGGAAGAAGTGCTGGCATTCCTGAACGAAAGGAATGAAGCGGTGGAAAAGATCGGCGCATGCAACTGTGTGCGGATCAGAGAGGGAAAATTAACCGGTTTCAATACGGACGCGCCGGCTTTTAAAGCGTCGCTTCAGAGCCATTTGCAATCGCATCATCAATGTGCGTTGGTGTTGGGTTCCGGAGGTGCGTCAAAAGCAGTTCAATATGCGCTAAAAGAATTGGGGATCGATTTTCTGGTTATCTCACGCAATAAAAAAGGGGGTCAGCTCGGCTACGAGGAGGTTGGAACGAAATTGATTGAAGAACACCAGATCATTATCAATACCACTCCGCTTGGCATGTACCCGAATGTGAACGACGATCCGCCAATCCCTTATGCAGCCATCGGCGCAAAGCATTTGTTATTTGACCTCACTTACAATCCGCCGAAAACAAAGTTCCTGACGCAGGGAGAACGCAATGGCGCGATCATCATGAATGGGTACGACATGCTGGTAGCACAGGCAGAAGAAAGCTGGAGGATCTGGAATGAGGAATAGCGGACAGTGGATGACAATTACTGCCCCCGCGTTGCGGAAATCAATTTAGCCCGCGCCTTGTCCGGTACAGCCACGATTTTTTTCTTGTTGTAGTCATAGCAGATCATGCCGGTCTTCGCAATGGTCACAATCGAATCACCGGGTATTTTTATAAGCTTATAATAAACACTGAAGCCGATCTTGCTGAAATCGCCTGCAGCAACAAAGGCTTTTACTACGTCGCCATAAAATATTTCCGATTTGAATTCCACGCCGGCATCGGCCATAATGAGACTCGCGTCTTCGAATTCAAGTTCCGAAAGCCCCTGATGTTGCAAGAATCGCATGCGTGATTCATGCAGCAGCGAGAAAACGGTATCATTGCCAACATGGCCTCCGTAGTTCAGGTCCGTAATGCGAATGGAAATTTCCGTGCTGAAATGAAATTCTTCAGGCAGGTGAATTTTGATTCTCGACATCGCCAAGATTACTGATTTTCCTGTAAATGCTCGAGTATTTGAAGGATGCCGCCAAAGTCGGTTGTGACCGCAGCGCCGGCCATTTTTTCCTGGAGGTTTTTGATGCGTTGCTTGCAGCTATTGTTATCCAACGGACAGGCAATGGCGTCGAAGATCTTTTTTGGAAGCCGGAAGGCATGACCATTGCCGTCACTGTATACCATGTATTTATCGTCTGATAAATGTTCTGCTATGACGGCGTGCCTTTCGGCGGCTGTTGCCAGAAATTTTTCAGAAAGGGGAGGAGGGTTGATGGAAATGCTTGATGCGGCCCTGAATAAATTCCTCTTGAAAGAGAATTTGCTCTCTTTACCGGTGATGGCGGCCACCGTAGTTCTACTGCCGTCGTCATTCTGGTCATTTTGCTGCTTGTTGTTATCTATACCGGCAGAACCATTAGATGTAATGGCCGGAGCCGGCACTTCAGACTCCGTCTTCTTGCTGACGAGAAGGCTGAGGGTGATGGCTGCGAAAATGATCGCAGCAGCTACCCCTGAGTAGCGAAGGGGACGGCTGTATCGCTTATAGAATGGAATACGTTGACCTGATTTAGTAGGCTGCAGCAATTGCTCTATTCTGCCCCATGCTTTTTTATCGGGCACGGCCTCAAAGTCATGAAGCCTTTCTCCAATGGTATGAATCGGGCTATCCATGGCAGCGCTGATTTCATCCCATACCCGATTGGGCGGTTGAACCTCGTAGCGAAAAAGTTTATCGTGGATGCTGCTGCTCATTGCTAAGGTGTTCCTTTCCTCTTTTCAATAAATGTTTTGACCAGGTCCTGCAGGATCAATTTGGCTCTAGACAATTGTGACTTACTGGTGCCTTCACTGATGCCGAGCACCTCGGCTATCTGTTTATGCGTGTAGCCTTCCACCACATACATGTTGAAGACTGTTCTGTAGCCTGGCGATAACTGCTGAACCAATTGAATAATATCTTTTTCCGCCAGACTGTCAAGCACGGAAAGGTATTTTCCTTCAACCGTATTTTCTTCGGTTTCAGTGATCGGCTGCAGG
>DATMHB010000419.1:0-2801 GCA_035555175.1 Flavisolibacter sp.
CATTCGATATCGTTGACGAATTCTTTATCAGCTCCTCCTGGATCAAATTTTATCTGCTGATGGTGGTACTGCTGTCGATCGCCCATTTCAGGAAGTGGAAGGAACTGTTGACGAAAAAACGATCGGCCATTTTCCTCATCCTCACCCTGGGAATTCTCGCCGAAGCAGCGATCCTCCAGGTGACAAGCTATACGCCGCCCGATAACAATATTTTTTTCCACAGCTTCGCATTCGCTTTCATACTTTCCATGCTTGCGGGGTTTTTACCCGTGCAATTTTCAAGGCCCCGAATACTGTTGATCAGTGGCTGCTTCATGCTCTTGTGGTGGAGCAGCGTGTACTGGAAGTATTTTCAGCGCCTCACACAAAAAGTGCTTGAGCCCGCAGCCACCTCATCAGCCAATGGTGAAAACATTGTGAACCGGCACACCTATATTATATCGAATGATACTACCGAGATCCCGATGTCGCAATGGACATTTACCGGCCTCAAGAGTTTTAATAAGATATATCTGCCACAACCCACAGTGGATGGCATCCACCGGCTTATGAAGATGCACGGCATAAAAAATAATCCGTCGCTTCGTGTGTTAAATATGAGTGAGCTGACTCCGCTTGCAGTTGAAATTCCATACAAAACCGAAACCGGCCCCGGCATCCCGCTCTGGTACCACCTCGGCGTGGCCATGTTCAATCAACAGGCGGAGATGTATGAGCAGCGCATCGGCCGGCACGATTATGACCTTGTATTATTTGAGTACATTCCTTCATTAAATAATTTTTATCCATTCAGGGTGCGCGCTGCGCTGATGCAACATTATAATAAGGTTGACTCGTTTTTTGCGCCCCGGCGGGGCGATACCAAGGGCGTGATCGAAGTTTACAGAAAGCCATGACGAAGCAGGCTGATCGTTTTTACAGATCGTAATATCCCATTTTCGCCGATGCTTTTTCTGCACTGAGCTAAGATGTTTTAAGACTTTGCCAAAAACATTTCTCTTTGTTGCTCCTCAGCTAACTGCTATTTTGTTTGGCATAATTTTCGCCATTGCGCACCGTCTTTCGCCCTTTGAAACTGGATCACGATCGTTCTTGTAGAAATTTGACATCATTAAATAAGCTACCGTCAACATTAATTTATGAAGCACCTAAGATTGTATCTACTGCAAGCCGCAGCAGTTCTCTTTTTAACGATTTGCCTTAACCAGGCTCAGGCGCAGGTACAGACGCCGCGTTATATTTCGATGGGACCCAATACCAATGGGTACTATGAATATCTTCCGCAGGGTTATGGCACCAACTCGAGTCAGACTTATCCTCTGATTCTTTTTATTCATGGCATGGGCGAGCTCGGCGATGGAAGTCCCGGCCAGCTTCCGAAATTGCTGGTTACAGGTATTGCGGCTTCTATCAATGTTGGCGAGATGCCGGTTTCTTTAACGGTTAATGGACAGACCTTCAGCTTTATTGCGATCTCTCCGCAATTCGTTAACTGGCCTTCTCCTACCGATATTAATAATGTGCTCGACTATGTAGTAAGCCACTACCGCGTTGATATCAACCGGATCTATCTTACCGGTCTGAGCATGGGCGGCGGCGCCGTTTGGGAATATGCCGGAAACAACAGTACCTACGCCAACCGCGTAGCGGCGATCGTTCCCATTGCCGGTGCTTCATGGCCTGACTATGGCCGTTCGCGCACCATTGCCAGTGCGAACCTGCCGGTATGGGCGCTTCACAATAATTATGATCCAACCTGCCCGGTATCCTATACTAATACTTATGTATCCCAGATCAACGAAGCACCCGCTCCGAATCCTCTGGCGAGAAAAACCATTTTTGAAGCATATGCGCACGATGCATGGACGGAAGTTTATAACTCTCATTATAAAGAGAATAATCAAACTGTTTATCAGTGGATGCTGCAGTATGCAAGAGGCGGCGTTGTTCCTCCTAACACCAACAAGCCACCTACTGCCAATGCAGGTCCCACACAAACAGTGAACGGAACGACCGCACAATTGAGTGGTAGTGGTACAGATCCTGATGGTACGATTGCAAGTTATAATTGGACGAAACTGTCCGGACCAACCGGAGGTAATATTACCAGTCCATCTTCTCCCAGCACGGGTCTTACAGGTCTCATCGGAGGCTCATATAAATATCGTTTAACCGTTACCGATAATAGTGGCGCAACCGGCACTTCAGACGTGGTGATCAATGTGATTGCATCCATACCTGGAAGAATTGAAGCAGAGAATTACACTGCGATGAGTGGTATTCAAACTGAAAATACGGGTGATCCCGGTGGTGGACTGGATGTAGGCTGGCAGGAAAACAATGACTGGATGGACTATAACGTCAACGTTACCACAGCCGGAACATATGCTGTGAACTTTAGAGTAGCTACACCCAATACAGGTGTTCAATTTCAACTGAGGAAAGCTGACGGTTCCGTGCTTGCAACTGTCACGGCACCGAATACCGGAGCCTGGCAATCTTATCAGAATGTTATAGCGAACGTCGACCTTGCTGCAGGACAACAAACTTTAAGGATCGTTACGACGGATGCTAAAGCCAGTGGATGGAATTTCAACTGGATGGACTTTAGTCAGTCTTCGGCCACACCAAATAAATTACCAACCGTTAGTGCCGGTGCCGCGCAAACAATTACCTTGCCTGCAAGCACCGCTTCACTAACCGGCAATGCAACGGATTCGGATGGAACGATCGCTTCTTATGCATGGAGTGAAGTAAGCGGTCCCAATAATGCTGTCTTCTCCAATGCCAGTGCTGCTTCC
>DATMHB010000420.1:0-5900 GCA_035555175.1 Flavisolibacter sp.
ATCGTGGTCGGTTGCCGCGATCCTTTTTTCCGCGTAGACGGCAAGGGAATCGAAATCCTGAAGGCTGCAGGGAGAGAAGTCGTTTTGGGCGTGTTGGAAAGGGAATGCAGGGCCATCAATAAACGGTTTTTCACTTTTCACACTTTGCACCGGCCGCATATCACCCTTAAGTGGGCGCAGAGCATTGACGGCAAGATTGCAGGCGGCGGAGGGACAATCGATCAGCAAAACAGGCTCCGCATCAGCAATGAATATTCAAACAGGATCGTTCACAAATGGAGGGGAGAAGAGATGGGGATAATGATAGGCACCCGCACGGCCCTTATGGATGATCCTTCTTTGAATACGAGACTGTGGCCGGGAACGGATCCAATTAGACTGGTTGTAGATATGGACCTTGAACTGCCGGATTCACTGAAGATATTTCACACGGCCCAGCCTACCATTGTTTTTAACCTTAGGAAGCATACCGTGCCGGATGGCAGGAAAGATCTCGGCGCGCTGGCGTCGAAAGGACCGTTGTATTATCAGGTGACAGAAGATACAGAGCTGGTGCATCAGGTGGTGAACGCATTGTACCAGATGGGAATTCATTCACTGCTTGTTGAAGGCGGCGCTTATTTATTGCAATCGTTCATTGACGCGGAACTTTGGGATGAGGCCAGGGTCATCACGAACGAGCACCTGGTGGTTGGTACAGGTTTGAATGCTCCTCTGCTAAAAGATCATATACGGGAAAGAAATGAAACGGTCTTTACCGATGTGATCCGGTATTTTCGCAACGCAAAAATCAGTTAGCAATGGAAGGGACGGCTCTCATAAATCATTATTATACGATCGAACAGCCATCGACAGCCGAATTTCGCGATAGGGGCAGCCAGTTCCTTGCTCATGCTTTTCCGCTGCAGTCGGTTGATGATTTCAAAAAGCGTTTGAAAACATTAAAGGCCGAACATCCCAAAGCGTCGCATCATTGTTTTGCGTGGCGGTTGGGAACGGATGGCAATAATTACCGTTCAAGCGATGACGGCGAACCTTCGGGCACCGCCGGGCGGCCTATATTGGGCCAGATCGATAGCCGGGAGCTTACGGATGCGGGGCTCATTGTTGTCCGTTATTTCGGCGGTGCCTTGCTTGGTGTTCCGGGCCTCATCAATGCCTATAAAACCTCAGCTTCCTTAGCCCTGCAGCTCACGCCCATCATCCGGAAGCCGGTGCTTGTTTATTATGAATTAGAATACGATTACACGCTTGTGAATGATATTATGATGGTGGTGAAGCGTTTCGGATGCACTGTGGGAAAAAATGAAATGCAACTCTTCTGCCGTATGCTGCTCGGCATTCCGAGGGAGGTGCTCGAGCCCTGCGTTTCAAAACTAAAAGACCTGCATGGCGTGAGTGTTACGCTTGCAGCTTTGAATGGATGATCCCTTCGCTTTTGTTGGTGTGCCCGCCCACAATTCTATCCTCGGACAAAGTTTGAAATGTTCGCACCGGTTTCCTCCCTTTGCCTTTTGAAGTTTCGCGGCGCTGTGCTTATGCGCATATTGTAAAACGTAGAGAGACAGGATAGAAGAGCCCACCTACGCAAAGCTTCGGCGGACGAAGCGGAGAGAAGCGAAGGAGAAACTCAGAGCGGGAAACAGTGCGAGAGCGCGGCCAATATTAAATCCAGTGCTTTAGACAGTCGCGCATGCGGGGGCTTTGCGCCTTTGCGCGAAACCCCGGCCATGGCTGAGCGCCACTTAAATAAACATAGGGCCCTTTATGCAAATACTGACTAAATTTAGCTCTCTGAATCAGCTTATGAGCCAGCATCGCCAGTTATCTGCCATAATGTTCACCGATGTGGAAGGCTACACCGCTATCATGGAGGAAAGTGAGGACCAGGCGCTGATCCTGAAAAACAGGCACCGCGAAACACTCCAGCGGGAGCACAAGCGTTTTAATGGACGCATTATTCAATACTACGGCGATGGATCGCTCAGTATTTTTCAAAGTGCCGTGGAAGCCGTTGAGTGTGCACTGGCGATGCAGCAGGTATTTCGTGCAGAGCCGAAGGTTCCCGTCCGTATGGGCATTCATATTGGTGATATCATTTTTGACGAAGACCAGATCTTTGGTGATGGTGTTAACCTGGCGTCAAGGATCGAATCGATGGGCGTGGCGGGCAGCATCCTGATCTCCGACAAGGTAAATGATGAGATCAATAACCATCCGGCTTTCAAGACCTATTCTGCCGGCGTTTATCAATTTAAAAACGTCAAACGAAAGGTTGAGGTTTTTGTGCTTGATCATGAAGGTCTTGTTACGCCCGGCCATGGAACCTTACAGGGGAAAACGGCAGAAAAAAAACCAGGCGCCGATACCCAATCAAAAACCCAACAAAATGGAGGGTCTTCAAACCACAGGCCTTCCCCCAGCATTGCCGTACTTCCCTTTGCGAATTTGAGCAACGATCCTGAGCAGGAATATTTTAGTGCAGGCGTTGCTGAAGAGATCCTCAATTCGCTGGCCGGCATCAAAGGACTTAAAGTGGCAGCGAACACCTCTGCTTCGCAGTTCAACTTGAAGGATGCAGACCTGAAAGAGATCGGTGAAAAGCTGGGAGTAAGCACAGTTTTGGAAGGTAGCGTTCGCAAGCATGGCAACCGGTTAAGAGTAACCGTACAACTTGTAAACGTCGAAGACGGATTCCATTTGTGGTCAGAAAAATATGACCGGAAATTTGAAGACATTTTTGCAATACAGGATGAGATCGCCCGCGGTGTTACCGAAAGGCTGAGACTTACTTTGCTTGACAGAGACCGCACTGTGGCAACAAAAGGCCGCACGCACAATTCTGAGGCTTACGAACTGTATCTGAAAGGCCGCTATCATATTAATAAGCGAGGTGTTTCAATCCTTACGGGAATTCATTGTTTCCAGTTGGCCATAGACCTTGACCCAAGTTTTGCGCTGGCGCATACAGGTTATGCCGATGCCAACCTCATGGCCGCATTCTACGGATTGCTGCCCGCCAGCCAGGTGGCCCCTCGCGCCAGGAAATCAGCAGAAACAGCTTTGAGAATAGACCCTTCATTGAGCGAGCCCTATTGCTCGCTAGGCTGTTATTATACCTGCTTTGAATGGAACTGGAAGGAGGCCGAGCGCTGCTTTCTTACATGCATAGAGAGAAATCCAAGGTATACACAAGCGCATTACTGGTATGGGGGACTGTTTCTCACCTGGGTGAAGGGAGATTTTTTCCGCGCTGAAACACATGGCCGGATCGCATTGGAGCTAGAGCCTCTCAGCTCGATCTGCTTTGGGATGTTCGGCTCCATTTTGCATACTTCAGGAAAGTTCACCGAGGCCTATGATGCCTGTAAAACGGGACTTGAACTGGACCGTGATTCCTTTATTTGTCAACTCTTTCTTGGCTGGAGCGCACTTTCATTGCACAAGTTTGAAGAAGCCGTCGAGATCTTCGAACAGTTGCACAAGGCAACGGGGGGCTATCATTTATCGCAGAATGCGCTTATTGTAACCTACTGCATCGTTTGGAAATTTCAAAAAGCAACCGAGTTGCGCGATGACCTTAAATCTAGGCTTAATAAAGAATATGTGTCTTTCGCAGTCCTGGGGCTCACAGCAGCATATATCGACGAGCTGGATGAAGCTTTTGAATATTTTGAAAAAGCGCTGGAAGACCGCGATCCGATGTTACTCTCGTTAAAGCACGAACACTGGGTGCCCGAAAATCTGCAGGAAGATGCCAGATTTCAAAAGCTCCTCGATCGGGTGGGCTTTCCTTCTGCAAAGGTGGCGGTATAACGGTCCTGGATAACCGTAGATTGAATACAATCGCAAAATCGAAGGGCCCCAAAGATCTCCGAAGGAAT
This sequence comes from Flavisolibacter sp., assembly GCA_035555175.1. Classification (GTDB taxonomy): domain Bacteria; phylum Bacteroidota; class Bacteroidia; order Chitinophagales; family Chitinophagaceae; genus Flavisolibacter. The sequence continues at coordinate 3,885 of DATMHB010000420.1, forward strand.
TCTCTGATTCTTCGGGGTCCCGGCGCCCTTAAGGTTAATTTATTTACCCATTCTTTTTCTCAAATTGGCATCGATAGCGTCGAGGAATTCTTCCGTGTACAGATAATCCTTTCCATGCTCCACTTTACCAGGATTGATCGTAAGCGCAAGGTCTTTCGTCATCTTGCCGCTTTCAACCGTTTGAATACAAACTTCTTCAAGTGCGGTGCAGAACTCTGTCAATTCTTTGTTGCCATCCAGCTTGCCACGGAAAGCCAACCCCCTTGTCCACGCAAAAATGGACGCGATCGGATTCGTTGAAGTTGGGTTGCCCTTTTGGTGTTCACGGTAGTGCCTCGTTACAGTTCCATGGGCGGCTTCTGCTTCCATTGTTTTTCCATCGGGCGTAACGAGCACAGAGGTCATGAGACCAAGTGAGCCGAAGCCCTGTGCAACCGAATCACTTTGTACATCCCCATCATAATTCATGCATGCCCATACGAAGCCGCCATACCATTTCATGGCTGATGCCACCATGTCATCGATCAGGCGGTGCTCGTACGTGATCCCTGCTTCCTTGAATTTGGTTTTGAACTCCGCATCAAATATTTCCTGGAAGATATCCTTAAAGCGACCGTCATATTTTTTCAGGATCGTGTTCTTTGTGCTCATGTACAACGGCCATTTTTTCTGTAGGGCCATGTTCATGCAGCTTCGCGCAAACCCACGGATACTTTCATCGGTATTATACATAGCGAGCGCCACGCCTCCATTACCCGTATAATTATATACTTCATACTCCTGTTTTTCACCATTGTCTCCTTCAAAGGAGATCTTCAGTTTTCCCTTTCCTTTCACAACGAAATCAGTCGCCCGGTACTGATCGCCAAACGCGTGGCGCCCTACTACAATAGGGCGGTCCCATGTTGTTACAAGGCGGGGCACGTTCTTTATCACAATGGGTTCGCGGAAAACGGTGCCGTCAAGAATGTTGCGGATAGTGCCGTTGGGACTCTTCCACATCTGTTTCAGGTTGAATTCTTTTACGCGTTCCTCGTCGGGTGTGATGGTGGCGCACTTGATACCAACACCATATTGCCGGATGGCATTAGCGGCATCCACGGTAACCTGGTCACTGGTCTTGTCGCGGTATTCGATGCCGAGGTCAAAATATTTTATGTCCACATCCAGATAGGGAAGGATGAGCTTGTCTTTAATGAACTTCCAGATAATTCTCGTCATTTCATCACCATCCAGTTCTACAACAGGATTGGCTACTTTGATCTTCTGTGCCATTATGTGCAGTTTGTTTTTAAATGATCGGCAAAACTAAGGTTTTATCAATAGCATTTTTAGTACAATCTTTGCACCTGTATTTCGTCTTTTTTCAGAACAAGAAATCGCTTTGCCAATGGATAATATGAGGCCTTTTTTTCAATTCCTTCATAAATTCATTGAACTGACAGAGGAGGAATTTGACACGGTGATCAGGCCCCATCTCCAGATAAGACATTTTAAGAAGAAACAGGTGATCACTCAGGAAGGCACCGTAGAAGACTATCTCAACTTTGTCACCAAGGGTCTTGTGCGCAAATTTTATAAGAAAGCAAAAGAGCAGATCAATACTCAGATCTCGACCGAGGGCCACATCATCCACGCCATGGAATCCTTTCACAGCCGTCAGCCTTCAGAATATGTTGTGGAGGCTATCGAAGCCACAACCATGGTCTCTATTACTTACGACGACCTTGAACGCCTATATGCGGGCAGCCACAAGATGGAAAGATTGGGCCGCCTCGTTATCACCTTCACAATGGTCATAAAGGACCGTTGGCAGATCAACATGATCAAGATGACGCCGAGAGAAAGGTTTATCGATTTTGTTCACAAAAATCCGGAGCTCCTGCAGCGAGTGCCACAGAAATTTCTTGCTTCTTACCTCAATATTCAGCCGGAAACTTTCAGCAGGTTCAAACATTTGCTAAGAGAAAAGAAAAAGTAGTCGCCACCTTATACGGCGCTCGGTTTTTTCCCTCG
>DATMHB010000421.1:0-2268 GCA_035555175.1 Flavisolibacter sp.
CGAGGGTTAACGATGCTTACCATCAGGCATTATAATGAAAAATTGATGAAGGAGTTGATCCATGACGGCCGGGTAGTGCTGCGGCAGCAGACGCCGCAAACCGTTCAGGTGGTGCTTCGGGCGCAGTAACCGCTATCATAACGGAACGTGAACTTATACTTTAACGCAAGGGGCGCAAAGCACGCAGAGGAGCGAAAAGCGGTACAGAATTTTTGCGTATGCTTTGTGTTTCGACCTTTGATGTTCGCCCCTGTCTGCTCCTGTTCTGTATTTTCACGGGATAGGGGGATTTCAATGAATGGATTCTTAATCCCCGTGTCCCCTAATTCATTATTGACGAAGACCCTTGTTGCGCGGGAGACACGAGGCGGACTAAACAACGCAAAGCATTTCAAAGCTGTCCACCCGGGGTCTTCTGCTCAAACCTTTTTGAATTGCAGAGACCCCGGGGAAGTCCAGTGAACGGATTTCAATCCCGCGCCCGCTAATTTAATTATCGACGAAGATTGTGTTGTTGCGCGGCATCCGCGAGGTGGACCAAACCAAACCAATGTGCCTTTGCGCTTCATTGTTTAAAGGCTCCTGCGCGTTTGCGTATAATTTGCGTTTAGATCGCCTGAAGTTCAACAAACGAAATCTTCAATCGAAAAGTGTACGCATCTTTCTGCTACCCATTTTACCCCAACAGTGCTTAAATTTGTGCGTCCCTGTGCAGGACAATACTAAACGATCCACTATGCCAGTCGCTACAGCCCAGAAAGTGTCCACAACACAGCAAACCGATTTTCTTCCCCTTGAAGGAACCGACTACGTAGAGTTTTACGTTGGCAACGCAAAGCAGGCCGCCCATTATTACATGAGTGCCTTTGGCTTTCAGGCCATCGCCTATGCCGGTCCCGAAACCGGCGTGAAGGACCGGGCAAGTTATGTATTGCGACAACACAAGCTCACATTTGTTCTCACCACACCACTACGTTCCGGCGATGAAATTGCCGATCATATTTCAAAGCATGGCGACGGTGTGAAATTCCTGGCGCTTCGCGTGCCTGACGCTACGGATGCATGGAAGCAAACAACATCAAGAGGAGGCAGGTCATATATGGAGCCGCAGCGACTAAAGGATGGAGATGGCGAAGTAGTGCTGAGTGGCATCCACACTTACGGGGACACCGTGCACCTGTTCGTTGAAAGAAAAAATTATAGCGGTCCGTTCATGCCAGGCTTTCGTGCCTGGAGCATTCCTCGCTTTCAGCCCGCGGATACGGGATTATTATATGTGGACCATTGCGTCGGCAACGTAGGCTGGAATCAAATGGAACCCTGGGTAAAATTTTATGAGGATGTGATGGGCTTCAAAAATATCCTTTCTTTCGATGACGAGGATATTTCTACCGAGTACTCGGCGCTCATGAGCAAAGTGATGAGCAACGGCAACGGCTTTGTGAAGTTTCCTATTAATGAACCGGCTGAGGGAAAAAAGAAATCCCAGGTGGAGGAATACCTCGAGTTTTATAATGGAGAAGGCGTGCAGCACGTGGCGCTTGCAACCGGTGATATCGTCAAAACAGTAAAAGAACTGATGAGCAGAGGCGTGGAATTTTTAAGGGTGCCGAATACTTACTACGAAGATCTACTGCAACGCGTTGGACAAATAGACGAAGACCTTGAACCCTTGAAGGAATTAGGTATTTTAGTTGACAGAGACAACGAAGGCTATCTGTTGCAACTGTTCTCAAAGCCCGTGCAGGACCGTCCTACACTCTTTTTCGAGATCATCCAGAGAAAAGGTGCAAAGAGTTTCGGCAAGGGCAATTTCAAGGCTTTGTTTGAAGCCATTGAGCGGGAACAGGCCGCCCGGGGCAATCTTTGAGCGATTTTCTCGTTTTTTTCTGAAATTTATTAGTCAATTTGCAATGATTAAAGAGATCATTCAATGAAAAACCTGATCACAGCAGCCGTTTCCTTCCTGATAGCAGCCTCGGCAATTGCCCAGGGGCCTTCTGCGTCCTTTGTAGACTTTCAGCGCACCCTCGCCCGTCCGAATGATGCCATGAAAAGAAAAGAAGACACGCTTCAAAAACAGTTTGAAGCGAAGGGACTTGCATGGCCGGCAAAATATATTTACATACGCTCCTTCAAATACGATGGTCAGCTCGAAGTGTGGGTGAAGAATGATCGCAAAGAACCTTTCAAACTTTTCAAGACCTACCGTGTTTGTGCTATGGCCGGTACCCTGGGCCCTAAAAGAATGGCCGGTGATTACCAGGT
>DATMHB010000422.1:0-2508 GCA_035555175.1 Flavisolibacter sp.
TGTCAAAGGAAGAAGCTACGAAGACGGGTGCCATGGCGCTTTTTGGTGAAAAATATGGAGATGTGGTCCGCGTGGTTACGATCGACCCCGGTTACTCTATAGAATTGTGCGGCGGAACACATGTTGGCGCGACGGGAGAGCTGGGCTTTTTCAAGATCATTTCGGAATCCGCTGTTGCAGCAGGGGTGCGAAGGTTAGAAGCTATGAGCGGCGCCGCTGCGGAGCAGTATATCCACGATCAGCTATCCACCATGAACGCTGTGGCGGAAAGCTTAAGGCATCCTAAAGATCTGCTGAAGGCAATTGCTTCATTGAACGAAGAAAATGCGTTGCTGAAAAAACAGATTGAAAAAGCAGAGCAATCGCAATTGCATGCCCTGAGCGAGACCTTGTTGAAGAAAGTACAGGACATCGATGGCTATCATTTCGTCGGCGAAGTGGTTGAGGTGAGAAGCGCAGATGCCCTGAAAAAGCTGGCCTTTGAATTAAAAGGAAAATTGCGCAGGCACGTAATTGTGCTGGCGTCAGCCATTGAAGGCAAGGCCAGTGTCGTCCTCCTTTTTGATGAAGTCGCCGTGAAGGAAAAGGACCTGGATGCATCCGGCCTCATCAAGCAAAAAATAGCACCCCTTATCAAGGGCGGAGGGGGCGGTCAAAAGACCCTTGCCACGGCTGGTGGTCAAGACATTTCTGCCCTTCATCAGGTAATTACCGCTATAAAGAACCTTCTTTAAGCCATTTAACATTTTAACTTTTGCGAAAGTTTTCGTATTTCAAAAATGATTCTATATTTGATCTACGAAAATCAACGTAGTTAAATAAATTGTTCTGTTTTATGAAAAATGATATCATGAAAAGGTTATTGATCGCAGGGATTGCATTGCTAACCGTACCATCAGCCCTTCTGGCACAGAAGGAAAAGGACAAAGAGGATAAGAAGGACAAAAAGGATGTTCAACAGATCATCATTACCCGTAGCGGAGATAAGTCCGATAAGGTGACTGTTGAGATTGACGGGGACAAGGTAAAAGTGAATGGCAAGGACGTAAAGGACGATAACGATGTTCAGGTGCGTGTCAACAACATTAAGGGTGCTAATGTTTACCGCCTGCGTACTGCTAACGGTGGCAACTGGAATTATGCGTTTAGTGAAAACCAGCCAATGTCGCTCTTTTCGGAGGATGCCAACCGTGCGATGCTGGGTGTGGTTACCGAAGGTGCTGACAAGGGTGCAGAAATCCAGTCCATCACAAAAGAAAGCGGCGCTGAAAAGGCCGGTTTGAAAAAAGGTGACGTGATCACTAAAATCGGAGACAAGACAATTGAAAGCTCTGATGATGTTACTGAAGCCATTCATGCACAGAAGCCCGGCGACAAAGTTTCTATTACTTATTTGAGAGACGGCAAGGAACAAAAAACAACAGCCGAATTAGGCAAATGGAAAGGGATCAAGATGAATGCCATTGCTGCCCCCCGTTTCGACATGGGCCAGTTCAATGCCATCGCGCCCGAAACAACCATCAATGGTTATTGGTCCGTTGGCCGGCCGAGGCTCGGTTTGTCTATCCAGGATACAGACGATGGCGTTGGCGTGAAAGTGCTTGACGTGGATGATGACAGCAATGCGGCAAAAGCAGGCATAAAGGAGGACGACATCATTGTAGGTATCGATGATCATGAAGTGAAAGGAACAGATGATGTAACGAAGACCCTGAGAGAGAACAAAGACAAATACACCTACACCTTCAAAGTGAAGCGTGATGGTAAAACACAAAATATTGAAGTAAAAATGCCAAGGAAGCTGAAGACGGCTGACCTGTAACACATTTCTAATCGTTCTCATTACTTATGTGCATTAGCCCCGGACTTTTCAAAGTCTGGGGTTTTTTCGTGATGGAATCGTTTGCTTCGAAGTTCAAAAGTCAAAATGCGAAACAGACGCTCACCCGCCGCTCAGCGTCCATGAAAAGCAAAAACAGAGAGTGGGAAATCAATTATAAACGCACTTCTTTAAGGCGTTGAATTTTGACTTTTGACTTTTGGTACTTTTGCCACATGGCACACGAAGACGCATATGAGATCGTGATAGGACTGGAAGTGCATGCCCAGCTGCTTACCAGGACCAAGTTATTTGCTGCCGACACAACCGGATTCGGCCAGGAGCCGAACACGCAAGTCAGTGTAATCACCCTGGCACATCCCGGCACCCTTCCCAGGATGAATAAAGAGGCCATCACTTTGGCGGTGAGGCTTGGCCTGGCCTGCAACTGTACCATCGTAAAGGAGAACTATTTTGCAAGAAAAAATTATTTCTATCCTGATCTTCCAAAGGGATATCAGATCTCGCAACATACAACACCCATCTGCCGCCAGGGTTTTCTTGAGATACCGGTAGGCAGCGAAACAAAAAAGGTCCGCATCAACCGGATCCATTTCGAAGAGGATGCAGGCAAGAGCATTCACGACCAGGAGGGCGCTTATTCGAATATCGAGTTTTATCGCGCTGGC
>DATMHB010000423.1:0-3849 GCA_035555175.1 Flavisolibacter sp.
GTTGCGCGACTGGTTCGGGATCGCCGAGCCGAGGATCGCGCTCTGCGCGCTCAACCCGCATGCCGGTGACGGCGGCCGCTTCGGCCGTGAGGACGACGATCTTCTCGCACCGGCGGCGCGCGCCGCGCACCTCGCCGGCCTCTATAAGGCCATCTCACGCTCCATCCAGTTAGGATCACAGTCCACTTACAATGCCGATGCTAGCCTCACGGAAGATGCATTGAAAATGGACGAAGTGGTGATCACAGGGGTTTCGCTGGGCACCACGAGACGACAAATGGGAAGTTATATTTCAACGGTGAAATCGGATGAACTCACAAAAGGTGCAACCGCGAACGTACTCGCGGCGTTGCAGGGAAAAACAGCCGGCGCGCAGGTGATACAAAATTCGGGCGATCCTGCGGGCGGGATGACGGTGCGCCTCCGTGGTATCAGTTCTCTTTATTCTTCTTCCGAGCCTCTATACATTGTTGATGGAGTGATCGTAAATAACGCAACGAACCGCGTCACCAATACACAGAACTCTTATGATGGAAATAATTTTGTAGGAACCATCGGACAGAACCGCATGGTGGATATCAATCCTGCCGATGTTGATCATATTGAAGTATTGAATGGCGCTGCTGCCGCTGCTATCTATGGATCGAGAGCCAATGCAGGTGTGATCCAGATCTTTACCAAGCGAGGTGTATCCGGCCAGCCCCAGATCAATGTGTCAACAAGCGTGATGGTGAGCGAGCTCAGAAAAAAACTGGACGTCAACCGCGCGCCGACAAAATTCGGTGGATCTCCCGATGTGCAGACGCAGGATATACTTACGCCCGCATTGACCAATAAAACCGCGGTAACACGATATGATTACCAGGATTATATTTTTCAGACCGGATTGGGAACCGATAATAATGTGTCGGTCGCCGGCGGAGCTGAAAAAACCAAATACTATGTGTCCGGTTCCTACTTCTTCAATCAGGGCATCATCAAGAATACCGATTTCAGACGGTACAGCTTCCGCTCCAACATCGAACAAGCCATAAGCTCCAGATTAAGCGTGACGCTCGGACTGAACTATATCAACAGTGCCGCAAATGAAAAGCCCGATGGAAACTCTTTCTTTTCGCCGATGAACTCAGTGACGATCATTGGAAATTTTCATGACATTTTTACCAGGGATGCCCTTGGTAATATCAGAGCTGTGGGAGAGAGGGGGCGCGTAAATCCTGTATCGGTCATTGAAGACTTTAAGCAGCGCGAAGAAACGAGCCGCTTCATTGCTTCACTGGGTGCAAAGTTGAATCTCTTCAAAGGGTTTACACTTGATTATACTTTGGGCATTGATAACTACGCGCAGAATGGAACTACGTATATGCCTCCATTTGCCTACAACGTCAATACCGCTTTCTTCGGCGGCGGCGCAACGCTTGATCCTACTTTGAACGGCTATGTAAGTACGGGCAATGATTATTTTTTCCAGATGAACAACGAAGTGAATGCTACCTATCAGGCAAGCATAGGGTCCGATCTTTCTTCCACCACCCAGGTGGGCTATGCGGTTCAGTATGAAAAGAACAGGTATGCCTTATTACAGGGGCGCGGCCTCAGCCCCTTTATTCAAACTGTAAACGGAGCGAGTACACTTTTACCTCCGGTTGATGACCGCAGCGAGCTCTCGGTTTCTGGTGGTTATCTTCAGCAAAATTTCAAATACAGGAACCGTCTTTTTGTGACCGGCGCCATCAGGCTTGACGAATCCTCGGTGTTCGGCGTAGATCAGCGAAGACAGGAATATTTCAAGGGCAGTCTGAGTTATGTTATTTCCGAAAATAAATTCTGGTCGCCGCTTTCTTCGTGGTGGAACACCTTCAAGGTGCGCGCGGCCTATGGTGAGTCGGGAAACCTCACGGGCATCGGTGCTTACGAAAGGACCAACGTGTACAGCACGAATTCATTTGTAGGCCGTACCGCTTTATTTTCCAATTCGAGACTGGCTAATGAAAATGTAAAGCCGGAGAAACAGAAAGAACTCGAGATCGGGGCCGACATGTCATTCCTCCATGATCTCTTCGGTATCCAATTCAACTGGTACCATAAAAAAGTGGAAGACCTGCTCATCCCGCGCAATGTGGCGCCTACTACAGGCTTCTCCAGTCTGCTCGATAATTTTGGTTCGCTTGAAAACAAGGGCTTTGAAGTTGTGGTCAACGCCTCCCCAGTTCATAATAACACGCTAAGGTGGGACATCACAGGTATCTACAACCATAACCGCAATAAGGTTTTGGAAGTAGGCCCTTCGCTGACGCTGTTGAGTACGAACGCAGGTGCGCCCATTGGTCTGCTCGAAGGTTATCCGATCGGCATTTATTACGGAACCTTCTTTGCGGTTGACCCAAGCGGTAACCAGGTAAAGAATTCAACGGGCTTCCCGCAAATTGAAAAAGGCGTGCAGAACAGTCCAACTTCATACACCCCGCAGCGGGATGGTGCGGGTTTGCCTATAGGCACAACCTTGCGCAAGGTGATTGGCGACCCCAATCCGGATTATACGGCTTCCCTCATCAACGAGCTCACCTTTAATAAGCTTAGTCTTAGAATTCAGTTCGATGCCGTGCAGGGCAACGATGTATTCAATGCAGATTTCAGGACAAGACAGGGCGTAGGTAATGGAAAAGTGGCCGAGCAGGAGCACAATGGAATATTGCCCCGGGGATACATCAACAGCATTTACCAGATCGAACAATGGAGGGTTGAGGACGGCTCCTTTGTAAAGCTCCGCGAAATTGCGCTCAGTTATTCTATTGGGAACTTCGGCTTCCTCAGAGGCCTCAGTGTGAGCCTGAGTGGACGCAATCTCGTATCATGGGATAACTATCGCGGCTACGATCCCGAGCTCAATGCAGCAGGTCAAAGCACACTGCTCAGGGGAATTGATTTTGGCGCAGTTCCGATTCCGCGCACTTACAAACTCGGTATCGCCGCAAAATTCTAACCTTCAAATGACGATCATGAAAAAACAATCAATAAAAATATTTCTTTACGCTTTCTTCGGGACGCTGCTGGTGGCTGGCACATCATGTACAAAAGATTATACGAATCCGGGTGGCGCGCCTGAAGCACAGGTCTTCAATTCGCCACAGGGACTTACAGGGGTCGCCGTGGGCCTGCAACGGGTGTATACTGCAGGAAGGGCGAGCTCCTTGTACAACAAGATCGCGCTTGATGGCTTGCTGACCAACCAGCTCATTGTATTGAACCAGGGCAATACTTCCGAATACCAGCTGCAGCTGGGCGGTGGATCCGTGGACCCGACCAATACGATCATTGCCGGCTTGTGGACTTCGAGTAATAAGATCATTTACGATGCGGACAATGTGATAACAGGTGCGGAAAAGCTGGGTGATAAAGCTTATGCAAACGGACTTATTGGATATACCACAATTTTCAAAGCGCTCGCCCTCGGCGACCTGGCGATGTTCTGGGAAAAAATTCCGGAAAGCATTGGCCACAATGTAAACTTTGTTGCGCGCACCGAAGGATTCAACAAAGCCATTGCAGCATTGGATAAAGCCATAACCGCAATCAATGCAGTTCCTGTTTCGCCAACCTTTACGGCCAATGTGCCGGCCGGCATTGATATCATCAACACACTTCACGCACTAAAGGCCAGGTATGCGCTGTTCAACGGCAATTATGCGCTGGCATTAACCGAGGCCAACGCGGTCGACCTCACAAAAAAATCTGTGTTCAATTTCACTACTGTGAATCTAAATCCTGTTTTTGAAACCGCGACCTCAACGAATAATGTGTATGCCCCGATCGATTCAACATTAGGCCTGCCGCCCGCGATAGCACCGG
>DATMHB010000424.1:0-2266 GCA_035555175.1 Flavisolibacter sp.
GCAGAAGTGACCTCTTATCTATTGCAATATGCTCACCTCGCCGTGGTGCCCTTTTATGCATTTGGAGCGCCAAACAATTCGCCGTGGTATCGTTTGAGTGTGGGGACGTGTAAGAAAGAAGAAATTGATGAGATGCTGGCCAAACTGTCAGCAGCGCTCAAACAGTTGACTGATTAATTCTTATTGATCAGAAAGTGAAAAGGCTTCAGCCGGAAATGGCTGATCGCTTTGAGGATAGTTTTTGCTTTGGTTGTGATGCGGTTCCGCGTAACCAGCTCGTGGGTCAGACAAAACACATCATTTCTTTCTACCTGCAGCAAAATCCTGTGCAGACATTCTACTTCACGTTGCAGCAAATCATCGTTCGACATGTCTGCCTTATACAGAACCAGCAGGTCACGATCATAATTTTTCATTGCTATGAATTTATTATCCTTTTGTGCTCGGGCAACCGCAGTTACTGCCTTTTCCAGTGCCTGAATAATAATTTCTGTGGCACCCCGCTATCGTTATCGCAGTCAAGAACAATGCCATATAAATTAGCTTCTTCATAAGATGTTTTCTAAATTAAACTATTTTACAACCAATTTAGTATACCATTTGACAAATGGCCCCAAAATTAACACGAACCGCTCCGGAACGCCGTTAAAACCGGTGGTCCTCGTGGCGCCCCTCGACTGGGGATTGGGCCATGCCACCCGCTGTATTCCCGTTGTCAGGGCCCTTCTTGCGCAGGGAGCCAGCGTTGTCCTCGCCGGTGAGACTAAGGTAAAAACCTTATTACCCGAATAATTTCCTCACCTTCCCTTCGTAGCGCTCAAAGGTTATCGCATCCGGTATTCCAACAACAAATGGACGCTGCCTTTTGTTCTCATCTCACAAATTCCAAAAATTCTTTCATCAATCAAATACGAAAATAAACGGCTGCGTAAAATCGTAGAACTGCACCACATTGATGCGGTGATATCCGATAACCGCTATGGATTGTTTGATAAAACCCGCACAAGCATTTTCATTACCCACCAGTTAAAGATCAGGACAGGCTGGGGCCATGCATGCGACAGAATTTTGCAATGGATCAATTACAAGCATATCGACCGGTTCCATGAATGCTGGGTGCCTGACACTGACTCTGCACCCGGTCTCGCAGGTCAATTATCTCATCCGCCAACGATGCCACGGATCGCGGTAAAATATATTGGTCCTCTTTCCCGGTTTAATGCTATGCCGTCTGCGCCGGAACAAAAGCACGTGCTGATTTTGCTTTCGGGTCCCGAGCCGCAAAGGACCCTGTTCGAAAATATCATGCTCGAACAACTGAAAAATTTTAATGGAGCAACAGTGCTGGTAAGAGGATTACCCGGACATGAGCAGGAAGAAATAAAAATGGACACGGTCAAGATCTTCAATCACCTTGATACCGACGCACTAAGGGTCATGATGCTCTCTGCGTCGTACATTATCTGCCGCAGCGGATACAGTTCGGTCATGGATATAGCAACATTGGGTTTGAAAAGCATTCTTGTTCCCACGCCGGGTCAAACCGAACAGGAATACCTTGGCGCTTCGCTCATGAAAAAAAAATTTGCCCTTTGCATTCAGCAGGACCATTTCAAATTGCAGCCTGCGATTGAATTGGCGAGGACATTTCCGTACGAAACGGGGCATTTTATGTTTGGATCAAAACTTTATCTTGCTGTACAGGATCTCCTTTCGAAACTTAGCCTGGTACAATAAGATCCGCTGCCGCGCTCCTTCTTATCTTTACCGCTTGTGACGCCCAACACCAAAGCACATTTCGCCGTATTAGGCACCAATCTTTTTTTCGCCGGGAATTATAGCCTAGTAAAATTTATTTCTCCGTCACTGGTCGGACCATTTGCCATGAATGTATTGAGAGTGGGCATAAGCCTGTTTCTGTTTTGGCTCATCTGGATGTTCAGCCGGCCTGAGGAAAAGCTTCACAGGGAAGATCTCGGAAGATTCGTTCTATGCGGCCTAACGGGCGTTGCACTAAACCAGATGTTTTTTGTAAAAGGTCTCACGATGACTTCAACCATCCACGCATCCCTGCTGATACTGGCGACGCCCATTGTGGTTACGGTATTCGCACTTTGGGTGCTGAAGGAGCCGTTCAGCTTTTACAAAGCAGCAGGACTTGCGCTGGGCATTGGCGGCTCGGTGTTGCTGATCATGCAGAAGGAGTCATCGCAAACCGGGAGCAATTATTTACTGGGCGATCTTTTCATCCTGATCAACTCGGTCA
>DATMHB010000425.1:0-5245 GCA_035555175.1 Flavisolibacter sp.
CTCAAGGCGCTCGAGCAAACCCCTCCTGAGCTCGCTGCGGATATTTATCGTCGCGGCCTATACCTTACCGGTGGTGGTGCATTGCTCAAAGGGTTGGACAAAAGGCTGAGCCAGAAAATAAAATTACCTGTTCATGTGGCCGACGATCCGCTTAAGAGCGTGGTGCGCGGAACCGGTCTTGCGCTTAAAAACTATGATCGTTATCCTTTCGTAATGAGATAAAATACTGCTGCAACCCCTGCTGTTCTGAGGATTCTTGAGACCAGGGCGTCAGCGCTTCCTTTCAAATGCGCAACATTTTCTTATTCATCCGGCGGTATTTCACCTTCCTTGCATTTATCCTGCTTCAGATCTTTTCATTGTGGATGCTGTTCAAGTTCAACAAGCTCCATCATGCTGCCTTCCTCGGCGTTGCCAATGAAGTGACGGGCACCATGAATACGCAGGTGGACAAGCTCGATGATTATTTTCATCAGGGTGAAGAGAACAAGCGCGTGCACCGCATGAACGATTCCCTTCTCAACCTGCTCAGGACGAATTTTGCTGCAAACGATACTTCACAAAAGCTGGTTGAAGATTCAATCATGGTCGACAGCACGCGGGCCGTGCGCCGCTATTTCTGGAGAGATGCGAAAGTGGTATACAATACTGTGAATTTCGAAAAGAACTATCTGCAGATCAACCGCGGATCGAATTATGGGATCAGGGATAATATGGCCGTGCTGAATTCAGATGGGGCGGTGGTGGGCCAGGTGGTGAATGTGAGTCCGAACTTCAGTTCGGTAATGTCTCTTCTCCACGTGCAGAGCTCCGTGAGTGCTTCGATCAAAACAACGGGCGAGGCGGGAAAAGTGGAGTGGGATGGCAAGGATCCGAGGTTTGTGGTGTAGCGCGGTATTCCCAAAAGTGTGCAGGTAAAGGTGGGCGATACGATCGTTACCAGCCAGTATTCTTATAACTTCCCGCCCGATAAAATGATCGGCACCATTGCCAACGTAAGTAGCGACCCTGCATCGGGATTTTATCTGTTGAAGATCAGGACGGCCGTCAACTTCAGCAATATTCAACAGGTTTTCGTGGTTGAGAACCTCCAGCGCGATGAGCAGGAGCAGTTGGAAAAAGACACAGAAAAAAAGGTGGAACAACAAAAAAAATCAAATCGTTGAGCGACCTCGTAAAAAATATATTCCGCCTTGCAATATTCATCATGGTACAGGTGTACGTGCTGAACAAGATCCCGCATCTGCACCGCTTCGTTGTGCCCTATATTTATTACCTCTTCATTCTTTGGCTTCCCTTCAGCATCAGCAGGATCGGCCTTCTTCTTACGGCCTTTGTTACGGGCCTTACCCTCGATTATTTTACGGTAACGCCGGGCCTTCATGCGGCGGCCTGCGTACTGATCGCCTACGTTCGCCCCTTTATTATCAATGTGCTGATACCGAAGGACACGGCGGAATTCAATTACCGCGAACCCTCACCGGGCGGGATGGGGTGGGCGCCGTATACAGTGTATGTTTTCATTCTTACCTTTTTGCACCACGCCTATCTTACGGTGCTGGAATGGCTCGATGCCGGCACCTTTCTCGGACTTATTGTAAAAGTAGGCGCCACCACCGGCATTAGCATGCTGCTGATCTTTACTGTTGAATTGTTGTTTCCAAGGAAGCAGAAGTATCGGACAAATACGGCCTGAGAACAAATCCAAACGATTTGTGAAAGCCACGGCTGCTCGTCGTTAATCATACGGTATTGGTTTTTTAAACTTCACACCCCCTTTTAAAAAAATAATAAATCTTCTTATAAGTTCCTTGGGAATCCCCGGGTCTTTAATCAAATTTGCATAAGGTTTGCGTTGTACAACGCAACTATATTTACTACGGAATTAATCAATGCCTGTGTTCAACCAATCGAGAAGTTATATAATTAGACTCATCTTCATCCTCGCTTTCCTGGTCATTCTCGCCCAGTTGCTCAACCTGCAGGTCTTTTCCAGCAAGTATCAGATCATGGCGCAGCAAAATGCTTTGTTGCGGAAAACGGTTTATCCGGCGCGCGGAATTGTTTTCGACCGTAAGAACAGGGCCATTGTAAATAACACATTGATGTACGATCTGATGGTAACACCATCGGAGGTAAGAGGCGTGGACACGGCTTATCTATGCAAGCTTCTTGATATCGATACAGCTGAATTCAATCGCAGGATCATCAATGCCATTATCAAGAATGGAAGCGGACGTCCTTCCGCGTTTGAAGACCTGCTCACGCCCGAGCGCTATGCACGTCTCGATGAAAATATGTGGCGCTTCGGCAATGGATTTTATCTGCAGGAACGGCCGGTGCGTGTTTATCCTTTTAACGCCGGCGCCCACTTTATGGGTTATATAGGGGAGGTAGACTCCGGTATCATTGCCCGCTCTGACGGGTTTTATCAGCCGGGCGACTATGTGGGACGCACCGGCCTCGAAGCTTCCTATGAAAAGATCCTGATGGGGCAACGTGGTGTTCAGGTGCTCATTAAGGATAACAAGAACAGAGTGGTTGGCAAATACGCGAATGGAGAGATGGACGAGCCCGCTATGGCTGGAAGGGGTTTGCATACCTATGTGGATGCCGAGTTACAGCAGCTCGCAGAAAAGTTGATTTCAAATAAGCTCGGTGCCATTGTTGCTATCGATCCGAAAACGGGAGGGATCCTTGCTATGGCTTCCGGTCCCACCTTCAGTCCGAACGACCTCACCGGTCCTAATTTCAAAAAAACTTATGGCAGGTTTGCGCTCGATGTTTCAAGGCCGCTGTTGAACCGTGCCATCAAGGGACAGTATCCTGCAGGATCTACTTACAAACCTGTGGGTGCGCTCATTGGTCTCGATGAAGGTGTGATCAACCCACGCAGCAGCATCGGTTGTACCGGCGTATATTATGGATGTAACCGTCCGGTGAAGTGTACTGAAAAATGGCCAGGTCATGCGGCAAGCCTGCGGCTGGCCATTGCCCATTCGTGCAACTCATTCTTCTCTATGGCTTTTCGCCTTACCGTAGATAATCCGAAGATCGGCAACGTAAAGGATGGTTACGCGAAGTGGAAGGAATACGTCAATGCATTTGGCTATGGCCATCAGCTGGGCATTGATCTTCCAAGTGAGGACAAAGGCAATATTTCCGATACGCAGTTCTATAACAAGAGATACAATAATTCATGGAATTCATGTACGAATGTATCGCTTGGCATTGGTCAGGGAGAAATGACCGTTACGCCTTTGCAGATTGCCAACGTGATGGCCATCATTGCCAACAAAGGCTATTATTATATTCCGCATTTCGTTTCCTCAATCGAAGGGCAAACAGCGGAAGATACGCTACTCAATAAATACAAGATCAAGCACAAGATCCCGGTTCATATTCCCGACACGCTGTATCACCTTGTGATCGAGGGCATGCACGATGTAACCGTGGTGGGCACGGCCGCGTCAATTCCTAAAATACCCGGTATAGATATTTGCGCGAAGACCGGTACCGCAGAAAACCTGCACAAAGGAGAGAAGCAGAAAGACCACTCATTGTTTGCCTGCTTCGCACCCAAAGATGATCCGAAGATCGCCATCGCCGTAATTGTTGAAAATGGTGGATTTGGTTCAACATGGGCAGGACCTATGGCATACCTTCTCGCGGAGAAATATCTCACCGATTCATTAAGGGCGGACAGGAAGGTGGAAGCGGACCGCATTGCAGCAGCGAACCTTCTTCCTGCCTGGTTACCGAAAGACCAGTACAGCGAAGATTCGAGCCGCGCCTTCCAGTGGTTCAAGATCACGAACGACAGCAGCTATATCAAAAAATATCTGCGCAAAGGCACGGTTGCAAAGCCTCCGGTAAAAAGAGATTCCATACCTCCGGTACAAAGGATCACATGGCTACATAAAGACGACCTGATCGACCCTAAGAAAACCTTTTCGATGAAAAAGAAAATTGCTGAAGTATGAGTCGCAGCACATCCGGAATTTCAAAGGGTGTGGACTCAAGCCTGATCTGGCTTTACCTCCTCCTAGTTAGCGTTGGCATCATGGCCATTTTCGCTGCCACGTATCGCGAAGGCGATCCTGTGGTTGCCAGCTTTTTTTCCTTCAAGACCGACTATAGCAGACAGTTCTACTTTTTTGTTGTGGCCGGTGTCATCGGCATTTTTATTCTGCTCACGGATAGCAAATTTTTTACGGCCACTGCCAATCTCTGGTATGCCATCGGCATTTTTCTGTTGCTGCTCGTATTTCCTTTTCACTCCAGAGTAAAGGGTACGGAATCGATCATCAGGTTTGGCGCCATCCAGTTTCAGCCCGCAGAATTTTGTAAGGTTTGCGTGTGTCTTGCTTTGTCAAAATATTTATCGTTGCCCGACCAGGACTTCAGCAAAACAAGATCGCAGCTGATTGCGGCCGCCATTGCTTTATTGCCTGCAGTAATGAGCATCATGCAGCACGAAACCGGCCTGGCGCTCGTTTATTTTTCTTTCTTTATTGTAATGTATCGTGAGGGGCTACCTGCTACAATCCTTGTCGTGGGTTTCTCGTTAGCGGCCCTTGTTGTAGCAACGCTGCTGGTGGACAAAAATTTGCTGGCTGTTATTCTCACGGGCATCGCCCTGATTATGCTCTACTTCATGTGGCGACATAACAAGAAGGATAAAACTGTTCTTTTCAAAGTGATCCTCCTTTGGGGTATTTGCGTGGGCATACAACGCTTTGGCGTACCCGTTTTGTTTCAGCGCGTATTTCAGCCTTACCAGGTGGAGCGCATCTTCAGCACCATTGGAAGAGACGTTCCGGAAGAATATATGAAGATTGAGGACCGCCATAAACTGGAAGTGGAAGGCAAAAAGAAGAAGGACACTGATTATAACGTTAAGCAGTCGAAGATCGCGATCGGCTCGGGCGGCGTATTGGGCAAGGGCCTGCTCAAGGGTACGCAAACGCGATATGATTTCGTTCCCGAGCAGAGGACGGATTTTATTTTCTGTACTATAGGCGAAGGATTCGGCTTTTTGGGAACATTCACGCTGATGGTCATTTATCTCGTGCTGTTATTCCGTATTGTAGCCGTGGCAGAACGCCAGAGGAGCGTATTTAGCCGGTGCTATGCCTATGGTGTTGCTTCCGTTCTCTTCTTTCATATTGTTATCAACATATGCATGACTGTTGGACTGGCGCCTGTGATCGGTATTCCGCTTCCATTCATCAGCTATGGCGGT
>DATMHB010000426.1:0-9831 GCA_035555175.1 Flavisolibacter sp.
TCCTTTTTCAATCATAAGCGCCGCTAACTTTTTCGGAAAGTCGAATTCAAATTCATGGCTACCCCTTTTGTCGGTGATGGCGGTACATTCGCCGGTGGTATCGACATGACCCTGTACAAAATGCCCGTCGAGGCGGTTGCCTGGCAACAGGCTTCGTTCCAGATTGATCCTTGTACCGATGGCCCATTGACCGAGCTCAGTTTTCTGAAGGGTTTCTTCAATCGCCGTAACGCGGTGAAGATCGGCCTGTACGTCCTCTATGGTGAGGCAAACACCATTGTGTGCTATGCTTTGGTCGATGCTGAAGGATGAAGAAAGGGGCGACTCGATCCAAAAGGTCTTATTGGTGCCTGAAGAGGTGATTTCCCTGACTTTCCCTAGGCTTTCAATGATTCCGGTAAACATCGGCCAAAATTCGGTTTTTTGCATTTTATTTTGGAATAAACCGGATCGGACGCTTATCTTTGCTTCCCTAAAAATCACCTTAAGGAGGTATATCATATGCTCATTATCGATTCAAAAGACTGCGAAAACATCGACAAAGCCTTGAAGAAATACAAGAAGAAATTCGAAAAGGCCAAGATCCTGTTGCAGTTGCGTGAAAGACAGTCCTTCACCAAACCTTCTGTTAGACGCAGGAACCAGGTGTTGAAAGCTGTTTACAAGCAGAAGATCGCCAGCGGACAGATCGAAGCATAGTTCAAGCCTCTTCATCATATTCTATAGCTGCAGGGTTTTTATTACTTTGCAGCTATTGTTTTTTTATGCAGTCCCCACATCCGGTCATCCATCCTTTTCTTGATTACCTTAAGTTCGAAAAGCGCTATTCGCAGCATACGATCATTTCTTACCGGACCGATCTCGTAGCTTTTTTCGATTATATCATTACACAATATGGCGAGCTTCCGCTTCCTTCCCTTACACATACTTATATCAGGTCGTGGCTGGCCTTTTTGAAAGATGAAGGTCTTACTTCCAAAAGCATGAACAGGAAGATCTCGACACTCCGGTCTTTTTTTAAATTCCAGCTCAAGGCAGGGGTCATCACCCAGTCGCCGATGTTGAAGATCATTGCCCCCAAGAATGAAAAACGCCTGCCCGAGTTCGTGGCGGACCGCGACATTCAAACCCTCTTTGAACACGTTGAATTTCCGGATACCTGGGAGGGCCGCACCGACCGGCTGATCCTTCTCCTGTTCTATCATACAGGTATGCGCTTAAGCGAAGCCATCAATTTAAAAGATCATCAGGTAAACGAAGCGACGCGCACGCTCAAGGTGCTCGGTAAGGGCAATAAGGAGCGCATCATTCCCGTGGATCCTGCGCTCCTAAATGATATTGTATCGTACCAAAAGGAAAGAAAAGCGGTGGAGGTCAATGATGAAAAATATTTGTTTGTCGATGCCAAAGGAAAAAAGCTGGCCCCCAGAAAAGTATACAGCAGCGTGAAAAAATACCTGAGCCTGGTTACTACCATCGACAAGCGCAGCCCGCACGTACTTCGCCATAGTTTTGCTACCCACCTCACCAATAACGGAGCCGATCTCAATGCAGTGAAAGAACTGTTGGGCCACAGCAGCCTGGCCGCTACCCAGGTGTACACCCACAATACCATCGACAAGCTAAAGGAGGTCTATAGAAAGGCCCATCCCAAAGCGTGAACGGCATCACCGGTGCAAAATTTCCTCGATTTTTCCTTGGATAAAAATGTGTGTTGAGCTACCTTCATAGGGAACGTAGATTCATAAGCTCTTTATTTATTGTATCATTTTCTAAATGCGATTTCTATGAACGTTAACATTCAAACCGTGCATTTTGATGCGGACAAAAAACTCGTGGATTATGTCAATCAAAGATTAGAAAAACTTAGTCAGTTTCACGACCGCATTATTAATGTAGATGTATTTTTAAAATTGGACAATGTAGTACACACAATTAAAGACAAGATCGCAGAAATCAGAGTTCAGATCCCGAGATCTGAGTTCTTTGTAAAATCAACCAGTAAATCATTTGAAGCATCGTTCGAGGAAGCCCTCGAATCAATGGTCAACCAGATAAAAAGGAAGAAACAAAAAATGGCCGCTTAAAAAATTTAAGACCTTCTTCGGAAGGTCTTTTTTATTCCCCGCCAATACTTGACAATACATCATCATTCATCATCCGCGCCTATTGTAAATGCAGCCGCGATCGTTACGCAGGTTCCAAAAATCCGTCCTTTCGTGCTGATGCTAAATAATTTTCGCCTTTCATTTTTTTTCAATTGTGGATTTCCTTTACCTTTGCCTCCCCAAAAATGGGGTAGTTCTTTTTTTGCCTGACGGCACCTGAAATTGTTTCGTCAGCCGCAGGAAATTGTCCGGAATTGCTGGTCCCGCACAAGCGGGAAGCCAGGCGGTAGTACCGCGGCAGGGAATGGAAGGCTTCAGCATTGATCAGTGCAACCCGGTGCAGGTGCGAAGGTGGCTGACCTGAATGTATCGCGCCATCAGCCTTGCCGGTATGGCTCCCGGCATCATCGCAAGAATTATTGGTTGAGAATGGCAAGGTCAATCACTGGATACGATGGTATTGCACGGCAACGTCGTTAAAGTGTTGGTTGAAATAGGCAGTAAGCCACTTTAGCTCAGCTGGTAGAGCATCCCGATGTTGCAATCGGGAAGGTCGTTGGTTGAATAGGCAGTAAGCCACTTTAGCTCAGCTGGTAGAGCAACTGATTTGTAATCAGTAGGTCGTTGGTTCGATTCCGACAAGTGGCACAGGTCTTTAAAGGAGTGCGGCGAGATCATGATCGTTGCCGAACTTCGTAATAAGGGGCAGGTTCCAGAGCGGCCAAATGGGGCGGACTGTAAATCCGCTGTCTTTCGACTTCAGTGGTTCGAATCCAATCCTGCCCACTGTGTCCACCGAAACTTTCGCGAAGGTGGACAACCCCGCCTGAGGCGGGGGGCGTGAGTGTGGGGAGATCCTCTCAATGAGGAACGGCACCAGGTTCTTTGATCGGGTTGAATATATGGTAAGCAATAGGATTATTTAGCATTTACCAGTTAGCATTTAACCTTAAAATTCATTTGGTAGTCCCGGCCAGCCGGGATCCAGGCGATAGGTTCTTTTAAATATTGTAATTGTAAACAAGCGGAAGTAGCTCATTTGGTAGAGCGATAGCCTTCCAAGCTATAGGTGGCCGGTTCGAGCCCGGTCTTCCGCTCAAGAGGATGGGTCAAAAGTCAGGTGGCTTTTTTCAAGGCTCGTTTGACCCACTGGCCTCAATGACTCTAAAAAGCCGTTGTAGCTCAGTGGTAGAGCACTTCCTTGGTAAGGAAGAGGTCTGGGGTTCAATTCCCCATAACGGCTCATCATCAAGGCCCGGGCTTTTGCCGGGGCAATTAAATCATCCATACCTGATGAAGGCATGGGGAAACAGAAATAAAAATTTTTAACTCCACAACTAAAAACCGATAAAGATGTCTAAAGAGACCTTTAAGAGGGACAAACCCCACGTAAATGTTGGTACCATTGGTCACGTAGACCACGGTAAAACAACTTTGACTGCCGCTATTACAGAAATCCTTTCCAAGAAGGGTTTGGCGACAGCAAAAAAATATGATGAAATTGACGGTGCACCCGAAGAAAAAGAAAGGGGTATCACCATCAATACTGCACACGTAGAATACCAGACAGCAAACCGCCACTATGCGCACGTTGACTGTCCGGGTCACGCCGATTATGTGAAGAACATGATCACCGGTGCTGCGCAGATGGACGGCGCTATCTTAGTTGTGGCTGCTACTGATGGTCCTATGCCTCAAACAAAAGAACACATCCTTCTGGCTCGCCAGGTAGGTGTTCCCCGTATAGTGGTATTCATGAATAAAGTTGACCTTGTCGACGATCCTGAACTGCTTGAACTGGTTGAAATGGAAATCCGCGAGCTCCTGAGCTCTTATGGTTTCGATGGTGATAACACGCCCATCATCCAGGGTTCTGCAACAGGTGCGCTGGCAGGCGATGCTAAATGGGTTGGCGCTATCGACCAGCTGATGGATGCAGTTGATACTTACATTCCGCTGCCACCCCGCCCCGTTGATCTTCCGTTCCTTATGTCAGTGGAGGACGTATTCTCGATCACCGGTCGCGGTACCGTTGCAACAGGCCGTATCGAAAGAGGCCGGATTAAAGTAGGTGAAGGCGTCGAGATCGTAGGTCTTATCGAGGCTCCTCTTACTTCAACTGTAACAGGTGTTGAAATGTTCCGCAAACTTCTCGATGAGGGTGAGGCGGGCGACAATGCCGGTCTGCTCCTGCGTGGTATTGAGAAAACCCAGATCCGTCGTGGAATGGTAATCGTAAAACCGGGTTCTATCACACCGCACACCGATTTCAAAGGTGAAGTATATGTACTGAGCAAAGAAGAAGGCGGACGTCACACTCCATTCTTCAACAAATACCGTCCTCAGTTCTACTTCCGTACAACGGACGTAACAGGCGAGGTAGAATTACCTTCAGGCACTGAAATGGTAATGCCCGGTGATAATACCAACCTTACCGTGAAACTGATCCAGCCGATCGCGATGGAAAAAGGTTTGAAATTCGCGATCCGCGAAGGCGGCCGTACAGTGGGTGCCGGACAGGTTACCGAAATCCTAAAATAAGCCTTTAGCCTCTAGCTTTTAGCTATTGGCCGAAAGGTCCGCAAATAAACTTATATTTGCAGCATATTGCTAAGAGCTATTAGCCCATCGCTAGTAGCTCTTAGCTTTCCTACCGGGAGGTTTATCGTTCACGTATCCCGGTGGCGGTGTTGAGATGGGTTTAGAAAGCGTAACTGCTCTCCGCTCTCGTTCTCCGCACTGATTTTACGGGCATAGTTCAATGGCAGAATAGCGGTCTCCAAAACCGTTGATGGGAGTTCGAATCTCTCTGCCCGTGCTAAATGGTCGGCGTCATTCCCTGAACCGGGGATGACCGATGACTCAACTGATAATTATGAATAAAGTATCAACCTACTTCCGCGATTCTTATAAAGAACTGCTGGAAAAAGTGACCTGGCCCACTTCCACACAGCTGCAGCAGTCCACCATGATCGTTCTTGCCGCTACGTTGGTGATCACTGCTATCGTATGGGTAATGGACTTTGTAGCCGCCGGAGGATTGAATTTCATCTATAAAATGTTCTAAGAATGGAAGCAGCAACACAAAATACGCAACAACCGCAACAGCAGGAGACCAAGTGGTATGTGCTGCGTGTTGTGAGCGGGAAGGAACGCAAGGTGAAAGAATACCTCGACAAGGAAGTTTCGCGCGGCGGCTGGGGCAATGTGGTAAAGCAGGTATTTCTGCCTGTTGAAAAGGTATACAAGGTACAGAATGGCAAGAAGGTCATGCGAGAACGCAACTATTACCCCGGTTATGTAATGATCGAGGTAGCCGAAGGAAAACTCAATGATGACCTCAGAGATACGATCAAGAACACTACGAACGTCATTCACTTTTTAGGAAAGGAAAATCCCATCGCCCTGCGTAAGGCAGAAGTGAACAAGATGCTCGGCAAGATGGATGAAATGGCTGAAGCCGGTGGTGTTAGCATGAGCGAGCCGTTCATTGTTGGTGAAACCATCAAGATCATTGAAGGTCCTTTCAACGACTTTAACGGAGTGATTGAAGAAGTGAACGATGAAAAGAAAAAGCTGAAGGTTACTGTAAAGATCTTTGGACGTTCAACACCTGTTGAACTCAATTATATGCAGGTTGAGAAAATCAACTGATCATTTCTAAAAGACTGTCCGCCATCCGACTCAATCGGGTGGCTTTTTATTTTCGCGTATGGCCGGCAGAATTAAATTCGCTCTCCTGTATTTCCTGATCTGGATTGTATTTTTTGAATGTGCCAGACTTGCCTTCTACTTCTATAATTCAGCCAGCCTTACCGGTTCATCCGATATCCGTCTTAGCTTTCTTTATGGCCTTCGAATGGACGCATCAATGGCCGGTTACCTGGTGCTGCCCATTTGCATTTTTTTGCTCGCTGGCATCTTCCTGCCGTTCTTTCGAAAAGCGGCTGTGTATAAGGTTTATACTTACATCATCCTGTTTTTTTTGCTGACCATCGTCATCGCCGACCTTGAAGTATTCAGGAGCTGGGGGTTCCGCATCGATGCGACGCCACTGAGATACCTTTCTTCGCCGAAGGAGGCATGGGCTTCCATAAGCCATTTGCCGATCGTATTGATCCTTTTTCTTTTTCTCGTTTTATATGCAGGCCTGTGCTTTTTCTTTCGATGGTTTATTGGCCGCTTCCTTCCATTCGCGGTCATCATGCACAGAAGATGGACCGTTTTCTCGGTGCTGCTTTTCTTCACTGCTGTGCTCATCATTCCCATTCGGGGAGGCTTTCAGCTGGTACCTCTCAACCAAAGCAGTGTATATTTCTCGAAGGATAATTTTTCCAACATGACGGCCATCAACGCCCCATGGAACTTCATGTATGCGATTACCGCTCACACCGCTTTACGCAATCCCTATAAATTCATCGACGGCCGCAAGGCGGCCGCCATCACCGACAGCCTGCTTCACGCGCAAGGCACAAATCAAAAAATATTAAAGACCGCCAGGCCCAATGTTGTCGTGATCATCTGGGAAAGCTTCACTGAAAAAGCCACGCATTTAATTATAAACGGCACAGAAGTAACCCCGAATTTCAATGCGCTGAAAAAAGAAGGCATTTATTTCAGCCAGGTATATGCCAGCGGCGACCGCACCGACAAAGGCCTTGCGGCTGTGCTAAGTGGCTATCCCGCGCTGAACCGCTTCTCCATTATTTACACGCCGAAAAAATCTTCCCGGCTGAATTCGTTGAGCGGATTTTTCGGTCAGCTGGGTTACCGCACTTCATTTTATTATGGAGGCGAACCCGAGTTTGCTAATATCAAATCGTACGTCATTCAAAGTCGCTACGACGCGCTGATCGAAAAGGCCAGCTTCAGTGGCCGGGACCTTAATTCCAAATGGGGCGCTCATGACGGAGTAGTTGCGGAAAAATTATTGAAGGACATGGACACGGTGCGCCAGCCGTTCTTTACTACCTGGCTCACGTTAAGCAGTCATGAGCCGTTTGAAACGCCCGTTCCAACCGTGATCGACGGCAAAACCGAAACGGATAGATTCCTTAACTCCCTTCATTACACCGATAGCGTGCTCAATCACCTCATCCAAAGCGCCAAACAGAAACCATGGTGGCCCAACACGGTTTTCATTATTATAGCAGACCATGGGCACTGGATGATCAAGCCATCAACAAGGTTGAATAATCATAAGATCCCCATGCTTTGGCTTGGCGGCGCCCTCGACAGTACGGGAATTATTGTGAACAAAGTAAGCTCGCAGATAGATGTGACCACAACGCTGGAGAAGCAGATCGAACCGCGTGCTACTCTATTTCCCTTTAGCAAGAATATTTTTGACAGCACCGCCAAGCCATGGGCTTATTTCTCATTCAATGATGGGTTTGGCTTTGTGCAACCGGGAAAGGCATTTGTGTATGACAATATTGGGAAGCGTATGGTTTACAAGACCAGGGGGATCACGGAAAAAGATATCGAAGCAGGCAAGGCTCTTCAGCAATTTTGTTTTGAGGATTATTTAGAGAAATAAAAAAACCAGCTGCGCGATAACTGCGGTTGTTAAAGGAAGGATAAATCTATGCCAAACCATCCGCCGGACGGATTGTTTTTGATGGACGGTAGCGATTTCACCTCCGTACAAATCTAATTTCATTGAGCAGAAACCAAACCAATGCACAAAGCCCTCTGTTTTCTAATTGTATCGACCTTCACCGTGCTGCATTTAAGTGCGCAAACAGCGCCAAGACAAATTCCCGCAAAGCGAACGAATGCCAATATAAAAATTGATGGCAACCCCGACGAGGCAGCATGGAAAGAAGCTATACCTGCAACCGATTTCTTTGAATGGCGACCGAATGCCGGAATGCCCGAAGCGCAGGCAAACAAAACGGTTGTATATTTTTTATACGATAATACTTCAGTTTATATCGGCGGGTATTGTCATGAACGCACGAAGGACAGTGTTTCGAAAGAACTGGTAGGCCGCGATGTTGTAGGCGTGAACGATTTCGTGGGCGTTATCTTCGACACCTATAATGACAAGATCAATGGGGTGGGCTTTTATGTAACGCCCTATGGCGAACAGTTTGATGCGAAATATTCCAACTCCAACAACGGGGAAGATCCTTCATGGAATGCCGTTTGGGATAGCGAGGCAAAGGTTCACGACGACGGATGGAGCTTTGAAATGCGCATTCCTTACTCGGCCCTGCGTTTTGCCAACCGGCCGGATCAGACCTGGGGCCTGAATATTACGAGAAGGCGGAATAAGACCGGCCAGCAATACATGTGGAATCCGGTTGATCCCAAAGTCAATGGATTTATCAACCAGGAAGGTTTATGGACAGGTATTGAAAAGATTGAAGCGCCTCTGCGTTTGTCCTTTTCTCCTTATTTCTCCGCTTATCTGAATCATTATCCCAATGAAACAAGCGGCGTTAAAGACTGGACTTCTTCAGTGAATGGTGGTATGGACGTTAAGTACGGCATCAGTGAAGGCTTTACTTTGGACATGACACTGATCCCTGATTTCGGGCAGGTACAAAGCGACAACAGGGTGCTGAATCTTTCACCCTTCGAAGTAAAATACAATGAGAACCGGTCCTTCTTTACCGAGGGCACGGAATTGTTTAACAAAGGCAATCTTTTTTATTCAAGGAGGATTGGCGGCCAGCCGCTCCATTATTATGATGTGCAGGATACCGTGAATACCGATGCTGATCATATTCACAGTAACGAGCATTTTATAAAGAATCCACGGGAATCAAAGTTGATCAACGCCACGAAGGTTTCGGGACGCACCAGACATGGACTGGGCATTGGTTTCTTCAATGCGATTACCCAGCCCATGTATGCGAGGGTAGAAGATAACAACGGCAATACGCGAAGAATCAAGACCAGCTCATTGACGAATTATAATATCATGGTGCTGGACCAGACACTGAAGAACAATTCAGCCATTTCCCTGATCAATACAAACGTTACCAGGAGCGGAAATGATTATGATGCGAATGTAACGGCGGGACTTTTCGACTTCAACAATAAGAAGAACACCTACAACTGGCACGGGAAGTTTGCGGTGAGCCATTTGGCAGATCCTTTGGGCAAAAACGTGAACGGCTATTCTCATGATCTCAACTTCGGCAAGACGGGTGGACGCTGGAATTTCCAGCTTGAACAGGAGGTTGCCGATGAAAATTACGACATCAATGACATGGGCATCCTCTTTACCAATAATTACATAGACCATTTCTTATGGACGGGCTACAGGTGGCTGAAACCAACCAGCTGGTACAACAGGATTCAGGTAAACTACAATGCGCATCACAGCACGCTGTATCATCGCCTTCCGGGCCAGAAGATCGAAAGCAATTTCCAGTCCTTTAACACCAACGTGAATGCCAACATGCAGCTAAAGAATCTTTGGTTTGTTGGTATGTATGTAGGCTATGTGCCCCATGGAAATGATTTTTACGAACCGCGCACAACCGGTTATTCGTTTCGCACACCGCGGCGCCTGCAGTTCAATCCATGGTTCGAGACCAATAGCGCCAAGAAATACTTCGTAAACTTCAATTATTTTGTCGGCCTCAGAAGCCTTTTTCATAGTCCGAACCACCAATTCGACCTTACGCACAGGTATAGGTTCAGCGACCGGTTTTCCATTACGCAGGAACTGATGTACAATCCGACAAAGAATGACGCCGGCTTTTAC
>DATMHB010000427.1:0-6441 GCA_035555175.1 Flavisolibacter sp.
ACCTCCGCGGCTCTACACACCCCGTGATCGACTGGCTCGCTAAAAATGTTAACTGGAATGATGAAAAAAATACGATCATTTTTCTCGGCGACAACGTTTATCCCCTTGGCCTTCCCCTGGAAGGTGACCCTTCTTATCCGAGATCAAAACAGATCCTTGATTACCAGTTAAACCTTATAAAGGGCAAGAAGGCAAAAGCCTTTTTTATTCCCGGCAACCACGACTGGCGCAACGGAAAACTGGGTGGATGGGAGCAGGTGATGAACGAGCAGGATTATATCAATTCGCTTGAACAAAAGAACATACAGGCCTGGCCGCTTAATGGATGCCCTGGCCCGGTTCCCATCGAGCTTACCGATAAAATTGTTCTGGCCCTGATGGACAGCCAGTGGTTTCTCTTCCTGCATGACAAGCCCGGCCCCGGTTCCAATTGCGACGCAAAGACCATTGATGAATTTCAAACGCAGCTCGAAGAAATTGCGGCGGCCCACCCCAACCAGTTATTGGTAGTGGCACTTCATCATGCCATCGTTTCTTATGGTGTGCATGGCGGCGATTATACCTGGAAGGAACACATATTTCCGTTCACTGCCATCAATCCCAAACTCTACATTCCACTTCCCATCCTTGGTTCCGTATATCCCCTCACCCGTGGCGTATTCGGAAATGTGCAGGACCTGAAGCATCCATTGTATAAAGGCATGGCCAAAGTAATTGAAGAAGTGGTAAAGAAACATCCCTACCCGGTTGTGGTGGCCGGACACGACCACAGTCTCCAGATGATCGTCAAAGACAGCATTCCCTACATCGTGAGCGGCGCGGGCGTAAATTCAAGCAGGGCGCAGGATGGCAGGGACAAATTGTTTTCCGATGTCAGCCTTGGATTTTCGACCATTGAAGTTTGGAAAAGCGGAAAGGTTGAAGTAAAATTTTACAATACGCAAAGCGCCAGCATGGACCGACCCACGTTCACCACCGCGCTTAAATCGATTGTGCCGGTTACGCGCCAGGCTACCATCGATACTACAAGACCAATATTCGATTCCGTTGCCGTGCTGGCAGCCAATCCCAGGCTTGAAGGCAACGGCATCAGGAATTTTTTGATCGGAAAAAATTATCGAAAGGAATGGACGCAGCCCATCAGGATAAAAGTATTGGACCTCAACAAAGAAATGGGCGGTCTTAAGCCAACAAAGCAGGGAGGTGGCAAGCAAACCAAATCGCTGCGCATTGTTGACAGTACCGGAAAGGAATGGGCCCTTCGCTCAGTTGTAAAGAACCCCGAGGCTGCGATCCCTGCAGACCTCAGACAAACAGTGGTAAAAGATGTTGTTCAGGATGGCATTTCTGCATCTTATCCATACGGTGCCCTATCGATGGAAACATTTTCCAAAGCCGCCGGCATTCCTTACCTGAGGAACAGACTCGTGTACCTGCCCGATGACCCAAGGCTTGACCGGTTCCGCGCTGATTTTAAAAATATGATGGCCTTCATGGAAGAGCGCGAACCATTTGGCGTGAAGAAAACCGATAACACAGACGAAGTAGTGCTCAGGCTTGTAAAGGATAACGACGACCACGTTGACCAAAAGGCCGTACTGCGCGCACGGCTGCTTGATAATTTTGTAATGGACTTCGACCGCCACGAAGGCCAGTGGCTATGGGCTACAAAGGATACGGGTAAAGGGAAATTGTATTATCCCATCCCGAAAGACCGCGATCAGGTATTCTACGTGAACCAGGGCCTCATTCCTTTTCTTATTCGCAGACCCTGGGCAGTGCCCGAACTCCAGGGGTTCAGGGCAAAAGCCATCAACATCAAAACCTTCAACCGCGCCGCTCGTAATTTCGATCGCACATTTCTCACCAGCTTAACGAGGGATGACTGGAATCGGCAGGTAGACACCTTCCTCACTGCGATGACGGATGATGTTATCGAAACAGCATTAATGCAACAACCACCGGAGATACAAAAATATTCCACGGATAAAATTGCAAAAACCTTAAAGGCAAGAAAGAAACATTTCGCGCATGAAATGGATCAGTATTATCGCTTTCTGTCGCGCACCGTTACCGTCGTCGGCAGTAACAAACGCGAACAGGTGGTGATCGACAAGAATGAAGACGGGACAATGCGTGTACAGGTCAATAAGATCACGAAGCAAAATGTCGTTACAGGCAAAATGTACGACCGCGTTTTCGATCCAAATGTGACCAAAGAGGTACGGATCTTCGGTTTGAATGATGATGACAGGTTTGTTGTTAACGGAGGCAATAACAAAATCAAGGTGCGCATAGTTGGCGGATCCGGTAACGATACATTCGTGAACAATGGAAGCGGAAAAAAAATTCTCGCCTACGATGCTTCCTTTGAAAAAAATATTTTTCAGGGAAAGACCGGAGGCTTCAGGAAAACGGTAATTCCCGATCCACAGGTGAACCGCTACGACAGACTCAACTTCAAATACAATTATATTAACCCCGGCGTAGCCTTTGAATACAATATCGACGACGGCATTTTCCTCGGCGGCAGAATGGTATATATTAACCAGGGGTTCCGTAAGGAACCTTATAACATGCGGCATTTTTTCCAGGCAAGCAGGGCGCTGCGCACCGGGTCGGTTCACTTCATCTACAACGCCGACTTCATAAAGGCTTTCAGGAACAATGACATCCTGATCCGTTCGGATATCAAGGCACCGGTGAACGTGACCAATTTCTTTGGGATCGGTAATAGTACCGTGCCGGATAGAACGCTTGTGACCAAAACAAATTTTTACCGCGCCCGATATAACATCACCAATGTTTCCGTCTATCTGAGACGACAACTGCAATCATGGATGCGTATCAACTTTGGGCCGACCTACCAATCCTTTAACCTCGATTCCGCCCAGAATGTTGGCCGTTATGTAAGCACCCCGGGTGCATTACCCGCTGATGGATCCATCTACAGCAAAAAAAGTTTTATCGGTGGCGACCTGAGGCTCGATATTAATTCAAAAAATAATGATGTGCTTCCGACACGTGGTCTGGTGCTTGATATGGGTGCGAGGTCCCTGTTTGGAACGAATAGCCTGTCGCATAATATTGTTCAGGTGAATACGGATATGCGCATATTTATGAATTTGTTTTCTTATCCACGAATTGTGTTTGCCTTGCGGCTCGGCTGGGGGGCAAATTATGGACGTTACGAATTTCCACAGGCCATGTACCTCGGAGGTACCGATAACCTGCGCGGTTACCGCAAGCAAAGATTCGCAGGCAAAAGCATGTTCTTCAACAATGCGGAATTGCGCATTCGCATAGCGGATTTCAATACTTACCTGTTTCCGGGCTCCGTGGGCCTCCTCCTTTTTAATGACGTTGGACGCGTATGGGCCAGGGGCGAGCATTCACAAACATGGCATGACGGCTATGGATTTGGCGTATGGCTGGCGCCTATCCGGAGATTTGTGGTCACGGCTTCGCTGGCGCATTCAAGAGAAGAAGACCTGTTGCCCAGGATCACATTTGGATTCCATTTTTGAATCAATTAAAAAAAAATTTACGCTATTCAGCATGAATGATTTGCTTAATGCATGTCCGCCGCGGCGGACATTTTTTTTGCAAGAATGGGTAGGTTTACGATAGCCGCCTTTTGTATTTTTCATTAATTTACAGTTCCGATAATCCGCCCAATACGCCTTCACTGAAACTCCACCATTTCATTATTCATTGGCAAAGTATTTGTCCTGATTTAAAAAAGGTTGGTTATGTGGCTTTCAGAAACTTCTGATTATTTAGTCCGGAATGCAAATGAGGTTTGCTTTTCGCTCGCACTGATCGTTTCAGTTCTTTTTTACCGGCAGTATAAAAAATATGAAGCCGAAGCGGAAAGGCAAGAGATGATCGAACAGTTCTTATCAAATTAGATCGCTCATATCAAGTAATATTAGGTGCGAAGCGTGCAAAGGAAGAACCTTCCGCTGGCAGGCGCAAAGATTATTTAACCAGTGCTTTGCGAATTTTTTCAATTCTCTGCATTCAGCTGTTCAACCGGTACCGTATGCAGTCGATATGTATTCCGGAACGACGTTGTCCTGCACGAAAGGAAACTGAGGACAACAAACAGAAAGATCATGCGCCTTTTCAAAACATTTGTATTCCTTTTAGCTGTGTCACCAAACGAAAATTGAACAGGGCTAGGCAATCTGCAGATCACCCTTCAGGTACCTTCCTGTTACCCTGTAAAAGGCATCCGATGTATTGCGGCCTGCCTTGCCGTCGATCCTCAGGTGTTGCCCAACGCTGTTCAACAATTTCTGCAATTTCTCGGCTGCGACATGGTAATGTTCCGGATCCAGCGAAACGTCTTTACCCAGCATTGCTATCTGCGATATCAGGTCTTTCTCTCCCGCGATCGCGATCTGAAGCTCGCTTATCCTGCGAAGGATAACGGCAGTACCCGCCTGGGTCGAAACCGCATCCGGATCATACACGCTATCGCTCACATACTTTCCCTTCGAATAATGATTCGAAAAACTCCAGAGGTAAGGTGAATTGATCCCTTTGCTACGATATCCAAATCCATTATATTTTTCAAAGCAGTAAAGCATGCCTGCAATGCTCCAGTCTTTCCATTGGACAAAGCCTTCCAACCGCAGCGCATCCACTGCGCTCTCGAGAAAACTAAATGGCGGAGCGCCAATTTTGGGGCGGCCTTTGGGAACATGTACCGTTCTTGCCGTTAAAGGATCACCATTGTGCAGGTGACGGCCGAAATCACAACCTGATTCCATATAGTGAAGAATACCCGCGATATACCAGGGAACATCTGTTAACGCCGATATTTCCTGATACCTTATTTTTCCAGCCGCAATGGTTTGAACACAGTTGTCCACCGCAGGATATTTCGCCTTTTTGATCATGCAGGTATCAAAAAGGTGCTGGTATTCGCTTTTTAGTGTTTCCGTTAAAGCGGGCATAGCGTCAGTTTGGTTGCGACATGCGAAATAAATGGTACTGTAGCGGAGTCTTCGTCAGGCTATACAAATATGAACATATTCCTTCTTCGAACCAACCGTATTACTACCTGCCACTTTGCTGGTTCTTACCCAAAAAAAAGCAGCCCGCTTTTGCGGACTGCTGCCTGACTGATGAATGAAAGCCGACCTTAAAACCAACTGCCCAAAAATCTTTGGTTTACTGCAGGATTCTTTGCAAGCTTTCTTCTGCGCCTGCTCACTTCTCTGCGGTGCACGAACATGGTGGCGAAAACAAGTGGTATAAAGACCAGCGTAAGTGGAGGAATTCCCAGGATGGAAATCCATTTACCGCCATACATTCTTCTCATTGGACGCTTCAACCTTTCGGCGATCAAATACATGCTGGGCACAATGAGCAGCGTCATAAAGAAGGCGAATGCAAGACCGAAAATGATGGTCCACGACAGCGGCTTCCAGAACACCACGTTATCACCTCCGAAAAAGATATGCGGATTCAACTCTGAGAATAAAGTAATGAAGTTGATATTGAAGCCAAACGCGATCGGGATAAATCCAAGTATGGCGGCCAGTGCAGTGAGCAGCACGGGAATGATACGGGTCTTTCCTGCCTGGATCACGGCTTCTCTGGTTTTTAATCCCCGCGCTCTCAGCTCGTCGGCGAATTCGATTACAAGAATGCCATTCTTCACCACAATACCTGCGAGACCAACGATGCCGATACCTGTCATCACCACTGATACCGTCATGCCTGTGATGGCAAAGCCAAGCATTACGCCGATGATGCTAAAGAGTATCTCGGTGAGAATGATCACAGGCTTGCTTACGGAGTTGAACTGCAATACAAGGAAGAAAAGGATCAGCATCAGCGCAATGATCAGTGCCTTGCCAAGGAACTGACCTGTTTCCACCTGCTGCGCGCTTTCACCGGTTTGAGATATCGAAACATTATCGGGCTTCTTTTTGAAATCGGAAATGTAGCCGGTAAGATCTTTATTTACCGCATTGGCCGTATAACCCTGCGTTTCAAGAACGTTCGATACGAGAGAGATCACCCGCTTGTAGTTTTTCCTTTTTACGCTCCCGAGCGTGCTGGTATAATCTACTTTCACCACGGAAGCAAGCGGTATGCTCTTGAACTGGCCGGAAGCCATATCGCGGAAGGTGAGATTCATGTTCAGAAGGTCCACCAGGTTCTTGCGTTCCACTTCATTGCTGCGCAACTGGATCTTGTATTCTTCATCTCCCTCCTTGATCTTCGATACTTCTCTTCCGAACAGAGAGGTGCGGATTGCCTGGCCTATCTGCGCCGAAGAAACACCCTGGCTCAATGCCCTCTCGCGGTCAACAGCGAGGGAAATCTCGGGATTGGTGAGGTCCACATCCATCTTCAATTCTTCCACACCCGGCACGCGGATGGAGTCGAGATAATTTTTTAATGATACGGCGGTTTTGATCA
>DATMHB010000428.1:0-2027 GCA_035555175.1 Flavisolibacter sp.
CCTTGCATATCTTTCACGATAAAAGAAGTGAAGACCGGGCGGGGCTGCATGATAGAACAGTCAGGTGGCCGGATCCTTCTGTCTGTGCCATGGAAGCCGATTTCCTCCTTGCCTTTCCGGCCCAATAATCTTACCTTCGCCGCACTTAAAAAACTTGAAATGTCTACGATCACCCGTTCCAACATTAACTTCAGTCTGCCCTATAAAGTCAAGGATATGAGCCTGGCCGAATGGGGCCGCAAAGAGATCCGTCTTGCAGAGGCTGAAATGCCAGGCCTGATGGCCATCCGTGCCGAATACGGTCCGTCCCAACCCCTTAAAGGTGCCCGCATTGCAGGTTGCCTTCACATGACCATTCAAACCGCAGTACTCATTGAAACCCTGGTTGCTCTGGGCGCCGAGGTAAAATGGAGCTCCTGCAATATTTTTTCTACCCAGGACCATGCCGCCGCTGCCATTGCCGCCGCAGGCATCGGTGTTTATGCCTGGAAGGGTCAAACCCTTGAAGAGGCTGACTGGTGTATTGAACAAACGCTTTTCTTTGGCAGCGCCGACCGCCCTTTGAATATGATCCTTGACGACGGCGGTGACCTGACCAATATGGTGCTGGATAAATATTCAGAACTCGTTCAGCACATCCGCGGTATTTCGGAAGAAACCACAACCGGTGTTCACCGTCTTTATGAAAGAATGGCCAAGGGCACACTTCCTGTTCCATCTATCAATGTGAACGACTCCGTAACAAAATCAAAATTCGATAACAAATACGGCTGTAAGGAATCGCTTGTAGATGCGATCCGCCGTGCCACGGATGTGATGATGGCCGGTAAAGTAGCCGTCGTTGGTTCCTACGGTGACGTTGGCAAAGGTTCCGCGGCTTCGCTTAAAGGCGCCGGCTGCCGAGTGATCGTTACCGAGATCGATCCTATCTGCGCACTGCAGGCCGCCATGGACGGATTCGAAGTAAAGAAAATGATCAATGCGGTTAAAGAAGCTGATATCGTTGTTACTGCTTCCGGTTGCCGCGACCTGATCACCGGTCAGCATTTCAAACTGATGAAGGACAAAACGATCGTGTGCAACATCGGTCACTTTGATATAGAAATTGATGTGGCCTGGCTCAATGAGAACTATGGTCATACGAAAGATACGATCAAACCGCAGGTAGATATTTACAATGTAGACGGTAAGGACATCATTCTTCTCGCCGAAGGCCGTTTGGTGAACCTCGGTTGCGCAACAGGTCATCCTTCATTTGTGATGTCGAACTCGTTCTCCAATCAAACGCTCGCCCAGATCGAATTATGGACCAACGGTGACAAATACGAGAACAAAGTATATGTGTTGCCTAAACACCTCGATGAAAAGGTGGCACGGCTGCACCTCGCAAAAATCGGAGTGGAGCTCGATGAACTGACGGATGCGCAGGCTGAGTACCTGGGCATACCTAAGAATGGACCATTCAAGCCGGAGCACTACAGGTATTGATCCTGCTCTAAATCTTTGTATTATCGGCCTTCCCTAAGCGGAAGGCCTTTTTATTCAAAGTGAACAGCATTCATGAGGCTAAGTTTCGCCGGAAAAGCGGCGTGCAAAGGGACAGTAGCGGGAGCCATGCTTCGAACCTGATTAAGCATTATCATTTAACATTCAAACTAAAACTTTAGCTTTAATAAATAACCACCTGTTATGTATCAATACGACTCCGTGGCGCACGCCATTGATGAACTCAGGAAAAAAGGATTTACAGAGGATTTCAATTTGCAGGAGAATTGCATCGTGTGTAATGCACAGCAATTTAACCGCGATCAGTTCGAGATCAGGGAAGTGGTTCGGTTCGAAGGCGACAGCGACCCCGGTGATGAAGCCATCGTTTATGGAATAGAATCGCACAATGGCCTGAAAGGAGTGCTCGTTAACGGTTATGGGTACTCGTCGGAACCAATGGGCGAGGAGATCGCGCAAAAACTTCGCATGCATGCACACTGACAGCCGTAATGTTGCGTGTTAATGGCTGATATCGCGGT
>DATMHB010000429.1:0-6987 GCA_035555175.1 Flavisolibacter sp.
AAGGATGTATCTATCCTGCGTAAAACGATCTCGGAAATTGCCGGCGGTCTTGGTTTTGCCATGGGAGCAGCAGGAACACACCCGTTCAGTCATTGGGAAAGCCAGCTGATAACCGACCACGCACGATACAATGCCATTGTGAATGAATTGCAGGAAGCGGCCAGGAGCAATCTCATTTTCGGTTTACACGTGCACGTAGGAATGGAAACCAGGGAGATGGCAAACCATATTGCCAACTCTACCCGGTATTTTCTCCCGCACGTATATGCACTTAGCACCAACTCGCCGTTCTGGGAAGGAAGACACACAGGTTATAAATCTTTCCGCACGAAAGTCTTTGACAAATTTCCCCGCACCGGCATTCCCGAAAGCTTTGAGAGCATTGAAGCTTACGATAACTATGTGAAGCTTTTGATGAAAACCAATTGTATCGACAATGCAAAGAAGATCTGGTGGGACCTGCGTGTACACCCGTTCTTTAATACCGTAGAATTCAGGATTTGCGACGTACCTATGACGGTGGAAGAAACCATTGCGATCGCGGCGCTCTTCCAGGCCATCTGCGCCAAGATCTACAAGCTGCGCTCACAGAACCTGAACTTCATACAATACTCCCGGGCATTGATCAACGAAAATAAATGGCGCGCAGGCCGCTATGGCATTGATGGATTCCTCATCGACTTTGGAAAAGAGGAAGAGATCAATACAAGGGTTTTGATTTATGAGCTGCTTGATTTTGTTGATGACGTGGTAGATCAACTCGGCTCCAGGCACCGCATCGCATATATTCACAGGATGCTGGAGCAAGGCACCGGCGCTGACCGCCAGCTGTCTGTATTTGAACAGACAAAACAATTATTTAACGTTGCTGAATACATACAAAATCAGTTCCTCCACGGCATCAGTGCATAACAATTCGATAACAAAATATTTCCATTCCTCATTTTAAATTT
This sequence comes from Flavisolibacter sp., assembly GCA_035555175.1. GTDB lineage: Bacteria > Bacteroidota > Bacteroidia > Chitinophagales > Chitinophagaceae > Flavisolibacter. The sequence continues at coordinate 954 of DATMHB010000429.1, forward strand.
GTAAATTGAAATGAACAGGACCGGTATTGGCACCAGATTCATTTTATCTGCGTGTACATCCCTTTCTTGCGTTTCCCGAATGTTATGGCCAGGATCTTCAATATTTATTTTACACACGAGGAACTGATGCACAATGCGGTCGTATCTGTGCGCACAACTCCATTTTATATTGAATACACCCTCAATAATTTCAACGAGCAATTGCTCCAGTTTCTGCCAAGCAACAAGATCATTTCCCGTGAGCCCGGACATTTTATTTTTCAAAATGCGGGCCCCGAGTCTTCCTCTTCGCTGATGAATGCCATCATCAAAGCGGTATCGGAACACCTGCATGCTACGGAAGCCTAGGGAAATCTTAAATCATAAATACTTAAGAGAGAAAGTTGACGGAAACACGATCATTTAAAATTTCGCGTATAAGATCTATGATTATTTGTCATCCACCTTCCTGATCCAGTCGATCACTCCCTTCATATACACTTGCTGGTCATCCCACATTGCTAAATGGCTCCCGTTTGGACAATACAGGTAACTGCCGTTCCTTACCTGCCTGCTTTGATCTTCCATGGCCTTCGGATCCATCGTGTCATACCTGGCGCCGATCATGAGCGTGGGCACCGTAATATTTTTCAGCTTCGATTTGATATCCCAGTTGACCAGTCTTCCACTGATCCCGAATTCCGATGGGCCCTGCATCATGGTATAGATAACGGAATTCACGTGCTTCATAGATCGCTCAACCGGGTCAGGCCAGGTTTTCAGCCTGCACAAATGTTCATGGTAAAAATGCGGAATCAGTAATTCCATGTACCGTGGATTGGCGTAATCGTTTCGCCTCTCTATAGCGCGAACCTCTGCCAGCACCTGCGGATCCATTTGCTTCGCCAATACATTGCTTGCATATTGCGCATATTCGGGCGCACTCGCCACCATGTTGGAAACGATCAGTCCTTTCAAATGATCCTGGTGCCTCAGTGCATATTCCATGGCCAGAATACCGCCCCAGGAGTTTCCGAGAACATAAAAATTATTTTGGTCGGCCCCGATGGCCTTTCTTACCTGCTCTACTTCATCGGCAAAACGGTCGATGGTCCAAAGGCTGCTATCTGTTGGCTGATCGGAATAATAAGAGCCCAACTGGTCGTACTCATAAAATTCGAAACCTTCCCTTTGAAAAAATGTTTCAAAGCATTCCATGTATTCATGTGTCATGGCCGGACCTCCATGAAGAAGAAGGATCTTGATCCGCGGATGATTGCCGAATCGCTTGGTCCACACCTTGAAATTCCCCGCGGGCGTTGTAATAGGAACCATTTTTATGCCGGCTGTCTGAACACCCGTATCACCGTAGTTAAAATAGTCGCGTGTGCTTACCTCCTGCGTGTCAGAAACGGTAGCCCGGAAGTGCTTGCACGAAATAAAGAGAACGCCAATGAAGGCGAAGAGGTGAAGCTTCATGCAGTTGATTTTTTGGCAGCAAAAGTTAACCTTTTTTGGTTACTTTGATCGATACAAAATCTGTTATGAAAAAGTCTGTCTGTTTTTTTCTGTTCCTTATTTCCTGCCTTACATCTTTTTCTCAAACCCACGACGATACCATCAAACTCCTTCAACAAGCCGCTTCCCTTTACGACCTCAATTTTACAGGCGCAGAAGCTGACTCGATGATGGAAAATATTGTAACATGGAAAGCGATCTATACGAAAATGCATCAACAGCTTCCAAAGAATGATCTTCCTTTTCCCTTTGCCTTCAATCCCGCACCTGCGGGATGGAAAGTTCCCACCCGTCAGCAAAAGATGCAGTGGGTCATTCCAACGAATGTCGGCCTTCCAAAGAACAGGAACGATCTTGCATTCTATTCCATCATGCAGCTGGCGTCTCTAGTAAAAAATAAGAAAATAACGTCCGTTGAACTCACGCGATTCTTCATCGGCCGCCTGAAGAAATGGGGCGATACTTTGCAATCGGTGATAACGCTCACCGAAGAATTGGCAATGGAACAGGCGCGGCAGGCGGACAATGAGATCAGTCACGGAAAATACCGTGGTCCCCTGCATGGGATCCCCTATGGACTGAAGGACCTGTTTGCCGTAAAAGGTTATAAGACCACATGGGGCTCTACGCCATATAAAGATCAGACGCTCGATGCAGACTCGTATGTGTATACACAATTGAAAAATGCAGGCGCTGTCCTTTGCGCTAAGCTGTCACTCGGTGCACTTGCCTATAACAACAAATGGTTTGGAGGTGAAACGAAAAACCCATGGAACCTTCAACAGGGTTCCAGCGGGTCCTCGCCAGGCTCAGCTGCATCGGTAGTTGCGGGACTATTGCCTTTCACCATTGGAACCGAAACGCTCGGCTCTATCGTCTCTCCGTCCACGCGGTGCGGCGCCACCGGCCTGAGACCTACGTTCGGTACAGTGAGCAGGAGTGGTGCCATGGTACTTTGCTGGAGCCTGGATAAGGCCGGACCTATTTGCCGCAGTGCGGAAGACGATGCCATCGTGTATGCCTACATGAAGGGTACTGACGGCAAGGATGCTGGGGCAATCGATCATGCATTCAACTACGATCCGAAAAGAGATATAAAAAAATTGCGGTTCGCCTATGCGGAGAATTATTTTCGTCGCCTGCCTAAAGAAGCGCTGGAATGGAAGGTGCTCGATGTGTACCGTTCCATGGGCATCGACGTTGTGCCCGTGCAGTTTCCTGATTCGGGAGTTTACAATGCGAACCTCGTAAGCATAATCCTGAATGCCGAATCTGCAGCCGCATTTGACGAACTCACGCGAACCGACCGCGATGATCTGATAGAGCGGCAGGACAAAGATTTCTGGCCCAACTCGTTCCGCTCGGCGCGCCTGATACCGGCAGTGGAATACATTAATGCCAACCGCTACAGGTCCACAGTTTGCAAGAAAGTTCAGGAGTTCATGAAGAATTACGACGTGGTGATCGTTCCAACTTTTGCGGGCAGCCAGTTAGGGATAACAAATCTCACGGGCAATCCTGTTGTTTGTATGCCTATGGGTTACAATCAGAGAAACCTGCCCGTGAGCATTACGCTGATCGGCAACCTTTATGATGAAGCCAGCATCCTGGAGGCGGCAAAAGCTTACCAGGACAAAACAGATCACAACAAAAAACATCCTGCTAAATTCATGTCTGCTGAATAAGCACCTGATCAATCCACTTAATATAATCAGATGAATCATACATGCGCACATTGGCTTTTTATCGCGGCAACTTTATTCTTATTCAGCTCGTGCTCACAAACATCGCAGGTTGACCTGATTGTATACAACGCGAAGATCTATACAGTTGATTCCGCTTTCTCAATGGCCCAGGCCATGGCGGTAAAAGATGGAAAGATCGTTGACATTGGAAAAGAAGGCGATATTACTGCAAAATATTTTTCAGACAACAAGATCAACGCGAAGGGGAACGTTATTTATCCCGGGTTTATTGATGCCCATGCGCACTTCTTCAGGTATGGCCTCGGTTTACAGACAGCAGACCTTGTGGGTACCGAAAGTTGGGAGGAGATCATAAAGCGCCTCGATTCTTTTTCAAAGACCCATCCCCACGGCTGGCTCCTGGGGCGGGGGTGGGACCAGAACGACTGGAGGTTGAAAGAATTTCCGACCAAAGAAAAGCTGGATCTCCTGTTTCCCGACCGTCCTGTTGTGCTCACGAGAATAGATGGACACGCCGCGATCGCTAATCAAAAGGCGTTAGACCTGGCAGGGATCAGGGCAGGCAATACGGTAATTGGTGGCACTATCGAGCAGAAGGCAGGCAAGCTTACAGGCATTCTCATCGACAATGCTACCGATCTTGTGTATGCGCACGTACCTGATCCCGGTGCAGATGTTATGACAAAATCGTTGCAGGAAGGACAGGCAAACTGCTTTGCCGTTGGACTGACTACTGTTGACGATTGTGGGCTTGACTATCATGATGTGCTGATGATGGACAGCCTGCAAAAAAAGAAGATACTCAAAATGCGGGTCTATGCCATGCTGACCGATGCGCCGCAGAACTTCGAATATCTTTTTAAGAGGGGAAAGATCAAAACAGATTTCCTCAATGTCCGTTCTTTTAAGGTATATGCAGATGGTGCGCTCGGATCCCGCGGCGCCTGTTTGCTTCAGCCATATACGGATCGGCCTGACTGGTCCGGCTTCCTTCTGAGCAGCCTGCAACATTTTGATTCGGTGGCCAACATTATTTCAACGCACGGATTTCAAATGTGCACGCACGCCATCGGCGATTCGGGTAACAGAATGATCCTGCACATTTATGCCAAATACCTGAAAGGAAAGAACGACCAGCGGTGGAGGGTCGAGCACGCGCAGGTAGTAAATAAAAATGACTTCAGTCTTTTTGGGAGCTATAGCATTATTCCTTCGGTGCAGCCAACCCATGCCACATCGGATATGTACTGGGCGGCCGAGAGGCTGGGTCCCGAGCGCATCAAAGGTGCTTATGCCTATCAGCAACTGCTGCAACAGAACGGATGGATCCCTCTGGGAACCGACTTTCCCGTGGAAGATATTTCACCGCTGAAGACTTTCTACGCTGCCGTGTTCAGGATCGATGCCAAAGGGTATCCGCAGGGAGGATTTCAAAATGATAATGCCCTTAGCCGGGAACAGGCATTGCGTGGCATGACGATCTGGGCCGCGCGTTCTAATTTTGAAGAAGAAGAAAAAGGCTCGCTCGAAAAAGGGAAGCTGGCAGATTTCGTCGTTCTCGATACTGATCTGATGACTGCTAAACCTGCAGAAGTTCAGCACAGCAAAGTGCTTGCAACATATATCGGCGGAGAAAAAGTTTATGAAATAAAATAAAGAACATGAAAATCAAACTCAGTCTACTGATCCTTTCATTCGTTGTCCTTTCAGGATTCACAGGCACACAAACTAAAAAGAAGATCGTATTTTTTGGCGACTCCATCACCGAACAGGGCGCAAAACCGGGCGGCTATATCCGCGTGCTTGATTCACTTTTTATGGTGAAGGGTTGGGATAAAAACAATGAATTGCTCGGTGCCGGCGTTAGCGGCAATAAAGTTTATGATCTCTATCTGAGAATGGAGGATGATGTACTCGCCAGGAATCCGGATGCCGTAGTGATTTGGATCGGCGTAAACGACGTTTGGCATAAAAGGACGTCGGGCACGGGCACAGATGCAGACAAGTTCGAGAGATTCTACAATGCCATCATCAAAAAATTGAAAGATCGCAGCATCCGTGTTTTTCTTTGTACGCCAGCGGCCATTGGAGAGAAGACCGATTTTACGAATGAGCTTGACGGTGGCCTCAACAATTATGCAGCCATTATCAGAAGGATCGCCGAAAAAAATAATTGCGTTTTGATCGACCTGAGGCAAGCTTTCCTTGATTACCTGAAAACGCACAACCCTGATAACAAAGATAGAGGCATACTCACCACGGATGGGGTGCACCTGAACGCGGCCGGTAACAATTTTGTAGCGGCGCGGATGATGGAAGCACTAGGCCAGAATTTTATCAAATAATTTTTAAGTAAAATACTTACTAAGGAGGCCGGCAAACCCTTGCTGGCCCTTTATTTTTGTACTTTTGCCCTTTGAACGTTATGTTGAGAATAGCGATCTTGGACCTTTATGAAGGCCGGCCCAATCAGGGGATGCGCTGCATCCGGCAGATCATACAGGAGTGGAGTGAATTCCATTCTATCGAAGCTTCATTTGATGAGTTCGATGTACGTCAGCACCTGGAGGCACCCGACCTTTCCTACGATATTTATATTTCCAGCGGCGGCCCCGGCTCGCCGCTTGAGTCAAAAGGCTCGGCATGGGAAGAGATATATTTTGACTGGCTTACAAAAGTGGAAGAATGGAACAGGGACCCGCAAAAGAATAAAAAGTTTGTCTTTTTTATTTGTCATTCCTTCCAGCTCGTATGCCGTCATTACAACATTGGACATATCAGCAAGAGAAAATCAACTTCGTTTGGCGTTTACCCGGTTCATGTAACGCTCG
>DATMHB010000430.1:0-6067 GCA_035555175.1 Flavisolibacter sp.
TCGGATTCAATTCGGTCAATATCCCGGTTGGGCAGGCAGCAGGCACCATTCTCCTTACACCTTCCAATTCCATCCTGAACACTGTTGTTGTCACAGCCAACAGAGGCGAAGGCGTAAAGCGCTCGCAGGCTCCGGTTGCCATTTCTACACTCAATACCAAAACCATTCAGGATGCAAAGCCCACCACCATCGATCAGGTGTTGAACAAGGTAAGCGGCGTGAACATGATCAACCTGGGAAACGAACAGCACCAGATGAGTATTCGCCAGCCCATGACGACAAAGAGCCTTTTTCTATATCTCGAAGACGGAATTCCTGTGCGGACGACTGGCCTGTTTAACCACAATGCGCTGCTTGAAATGAACATGACCGGTGTAAAAACCATAGAGGTGATCAAGGGACCTTCTTCTTCGCTCTATGGCAGCGAAGCCATCGGCGGAGTAGTAAATTTCATCAGCTACGCACCATCGGCTGATCCGGTTTTAAAATTGAGCACGCAGGGCAATAATATAGGATATAAAAGGGCAGACCTTCAGTCCGGTTTCATCACGGGCCGCTGGGGATTTGCACTGAGTGGCTATTATGCCGACAAGCGCAACAGCTTCATCGAGTTCACCGACTTTCATAAGGCGACAGCCACTGCACGTGTAGACTACAGGATCAATGAAAGGATCAATATTAGCAACAGTCTTACCTGGGTGAATTATTACAGCGATATGCCGGGCGGTGTCGACAGCACCATGTTCGCGACGCGAAAATTTATAAATCCTCAAACCTTTACCTTTCGAAAAGTGGATGCCGTCCGCTTCCATTCCACTTTAAACAGCAGGTGGAACGCCAACAGCAAAACTACCGCCTCCCTCATCTACCGCGATAATACCATTGCTCAGAACCCGAATTACAGGATCAGGGACGATTACAGAAAAATGGGCAGTGTATGGACGGGTAAAAAACAACTTGCACACGGCGAGGTGAACGAAAGCAGTTTCAACAGCCTTGCCTTCATCGCACAACACAGGCAAAGTGTTCATTGGAAAAACGCGGTGATCATCGGCGGGATCAATCTCGATCTCAGTCCCTCAACCTATGATGCTGAATATATCAGGATCACAAAAGATACCGTTACAAAAAAATATACGGCTTATCAGCTAACCGACAGCATGCTCAGCTCGTACAGCACGAGGATCAACAACTACGCGGCGTTCGGCAGCTTTGAATTCAATCCCGCAGAAAAGTTGAGGGTGGTAGCATCGTTGCGCTATGACCTGTTCCGTTACAATTTCAATAATCGTCTTACACTGCCGGCGTTCAGCGGTTCGCCCGACACGCTGAACAATTTCAGCAGGATAAGCCCCAAGATCGGATTTACCTATAGCGTTACATCGCGCACAGGCGTATATGCCAATTACAGCCAGGGCTTTGTTCCGCCCCAGGTAACTGAAATGTATACGGGCGTAAAAGTCGCGGCCCTGCGGCCGTCGGTTTTTTCCAACTATGAAGTTGGCGGATGGGCAGAGATCATTAAAAACAAATTGAGCTTCGATATGAGCCTTTACCGGCTCGAAGGATCGAATGAGGTGATCTCTGTCAGACTCGACGATGGATCTTCGGAAAATCGCAACGCCGGCAAGACGTCGCACAAGGGCGTGGAATTAGGGTTGAATGCTTCGCCTGTCAAAAATATTGTCTTTCGCCTGAGCGGCGCTTACAGCGAACATCGCTTTGTTCAATTCGTTGAGAAGGGCAATTCTTATTCGGGCAATGAAATGAACAACGCACCGAGGTGGACCCACAATGCAGAATTGTGGTACCGGCCTGCATTCGTAAAGGGACTGCGCATAGGTGCCGAATGGCAAAAGGTGGGAAGTTATTATATGGATGCAAGGAATAGTGTGAAATATGAAGGCTATGATGTGCTGAATCTTCGCGTGGGATACGCCCACAAGGCATTTGAAGTTTGGGTGAATGTGCTTAATGCCACAAACAATTATTATTCCTATATCTCCACAAAGAGCACCTCGTACAGTTACCAGCTGGCAGAACCAAGGAATTTCAACGTGGGCATTTCATTCGACATCGCACAATTGGCCCGCAAATAATGTCAACCAAAAAATATATAACGAAACTTGCATACTACTGGGAGCACTGCCTAAGAACGGAAAGTGGCAATCCGGTTTGAAACACCATGCTCATTACTTCTAGGCTCGGCTTCTTTATTGTGGTGATGACAGGCATGCTTCTTTATACCAGTAAAAGACAAAAAAAGAGAACATCTTACAAACGCATAGCGTCGGGGCTACGTATTTAAATAAAAACCGCATGCTAAAAGTATTTTCGGTCGTTTCCTTTCTACTACTCTGCGGATGCAAGAAATCCGATACCCTCGCGCCGGTTATCACCGTGAGCGCTCCAGGCAATGACCAGGTTTTTACCGGCGGGCAAACCGTGTTGGTCAAAGCAACGATCACAGATGATCAGAGCGTGCACATGGTGCATGTTACGGTACTGGACAACCTGACCGATGGACATGTCGTGCATTTTGAACAGCACACAGATAGCAGATCTTACGAGGTGAACCAAAGTTTTCAGGCCATTGCGGGCAGGAGCTATACCATCGACATCGAGGCTGCCGATCACGCTGATAATACTGCAACGAAAAAACTCACGGTTTCGGCCAACTAATAACTACTGAAAATTTGCTAACAGACCATCGCGCGTTTGCAACCAGCAGTGCGAAGCTTATTTTTGCCCATGCGCATTGATGTGATCACCGTTTTGCCCGAGCTTCTCGAAAGCCCGCTTTCACATTCGATCATGAAGCGGGCGCAGTCAAAAAGCCTTCTCGAGGTTCACCTGCATAACCTCCGCCAGTGGGCCGTAAATGAATATGGACAGGTTGACGATTATCAGTATGGCGGCGGCGCCGGCATGGTCATGATGTGCGAGCCGCTGACGAAAGCGATCGAACAATTAAAAAGTGAAAGACCGTACGACGAGATCATTTATCTGACACCCGACGGAAAAACTCTGGACCAGAAGGAAGCCAATGGTCTTTCGCTCAAACAAAACCTTATTCTCATCTGCGGGCACTACAAGGGCATCGACGAAAGGATACGCGAACACCTGGTAACAAAAGAAATTTCCATCGGCGATTATGTATTGAGCGGCGGCGAACTGGCGGCCGCGGTTCTTATCGACGCCATAGGCCGTCTAATTCCCGGTGTATTGAATGATGAAACCTCTGCCCTCACCGATTCTTTCCAGGATAATTTATTGTCGCCCCCGGTTTATACCCGGCCGGTTGATTTCAGGGGGTGGAAAGTGCCCGACATTTTGCTGAGCGGTGATCCAAAAAAAATTGATGAATGGCGTTATCAGCAGGCCGTGCAGCGAACACAGGAAAGAAGGCCTGACCTGTTGGAGGATGAATAATGTTGAATGTAATCATGAATATTGATGAATGAGCATGCCATCATTTCCAACTATCAGTAAATGGGGAGCAAAGATGATCGGAAAGGCTTGCTTAATTTCCGGGGAGGTTTGGATAAAAGAGAAAGAGAAAAATAAGAGCGAGGCGAAAGATCATTCATTAAGATCAGCGTTGCCGCTGTTGATTTTTCTTCGAAGCGCGTTTGCGTGTGTTCTCTGTAGTTGGTTTGGTAGTGTCCTCAGTTCATTCATTTCCCTTCGCGCGTTTCCGCGAGGGGCTCGCGCTGTTCCTATTGCAAGGTTTCCTTAAAGGATTCGTATTTCTTTTTTTCCAAGGTTACTTCGTGCGTGGGTCTCCCGCCGGGCGGGACCCGCGCACTGTTCCCTTTTGCGGAGTTTCCTTAAAGGAATCGAAGTTTCTTTTTCCAACCTTTTGTCTTGAAACAAAAGGTGGAGCCAAAAGTTCAAGCCGATTCAATGCGCGCCAGTCATTAAATCCAAAGGCCGCCTCTGATGAATCGGCGCTCTGCAGCACTCTGAATTTGGACGGTCTTAAATTCAAGGTCTCCTCATCGTGCTATGCGACGGACCAAAGGGCGCTGTATTCCGTTAGGCCTTCTTTAAAGAATAAATGTCGTTAAGATACCCAGGGAAATAAGGCGCTGGACCAGATCCTCTGTTCGAAGTGAGGGTAGTAGGCATTCCGACATTTAATGCTTTAATGCAGGCAGCGCTATTGCTTCGTAGCAATGATTGCGTACGTATAGTAAACGTTCTGCTTTAGGATTTTTTGAATTTTGAATTTTGAATTTTGAATTTGAATAAAAGAGCCTCCTGTAGAAACAGGACGCTGTTGATTAGGACATTGCTTCCATCATCGTTATGGCGTAAAGAATCGGAAGCTCTGTAAAAATTTTTGTCGGAAAAAAAGTGCCCCGCTAAGAATAGCAGGGCTTCACCCTTAACCATACGAAACCAAGTTCTTTTCTATATGTAGAATAATCTTAGTCTATCTATCAGCAGGCAATATGAAATTACAGCCGTAAATCCTGCCATGGGGGCCAGTTTCGGCGAAAGCCTGAAAATTGTCGGTAAATGTTAAGAATGAAACCGAGCCCAAAAATCCAACTTCCGTGCCCTTTGTAGCCAAGGTTCTGTTAAACGGAACCGTTCTCCAGCAAGGCTTTCACCTCTGTAAGCGCTTGTTCGCATTTTTCCTGAACGGGTTCCAGATTTTCAGCAAGCCGGTCATGATTTCCCGAGGCAGCATCTTTTTCCATCCGGTCGAGCAGCGGATGGAGGTCCTCGGCAAGTCCAACGTAGCCTACTGTGGACTTGAGGCTATGAGCCGTTCTGCGTATCTGGTCAAAATTCTGATCCTCTATGTATTTCTCGAGGAGGCTCAGTTCTTCAGGTGTTTGCACAACGAATTGCTTCAATATCTCGCGCTCGAATTTGGGATCATTGCCCGATAGCTGCTTGAGGTAATCAAGACTGATATGCCGCAGCTGGGGGCCTTTTTCCGCTACGGGAGGTATGTGTTCGGGAATATGCTGGGCATGCCGACCGATAATATTGTATAGGACCGTCTCTTTGATCGGCTTCGATACATAATCGTTCATGCCGAGCTGAAGGCATTTTTCTTTTTCTCCCACCATGGCATGTGCGGTCATAGCGATGATCGGAACGTCCATATGCATTTCGTTCCTGATGACGCTCGTTGTAGTATAGCCGTCCATCTCGGGCATTTGTATGTCCATCAATACAATGGAATAAGGCTGCTCTTTCAGTGCGGCGATGGCCTCTTTACCATTGTGTACGATGGTATGATCTATTGACCAGCTTTTCATGAGATGGCGCACCAGCTGCTGGTTCATGGCATTGTCCTCCGCTATCAATACTTTGATCTTCTGGAGCGGCACCTGTTCTTCCTGTTCCGCCATCGCTTCCGAATACAGCTGCGCCATATCGGGAAGCCGGTATTCCAACTCCACGATAAATTCCGAACCTTTTCCGAGTTCACTATTCAATTTTATGGTGCCTGATTGCATGCTCACCAATTGACGAACGATGGACAAGCCGAGGCCCGTGCCGCCGAATCTTCTCGTCGTTTCTGTTTCAGCCTGCTGAAAGCGATCGAATACCGAAGGCTGTTTTTCTTTGGCAATGCCGATACCGGTATCGGCCACAATTATGCGCACCTTCACTTTCTTTTCGTCGTGGTGTAGCAAATCAATTTTCAAATGGATGCTGCCCTTGTCGGTAAATTTTACCGCATTGCTGATCAGGTTCACGAGGATTTGGGTAAGGCGCACTGCGTCACCTGAAAGGATATCGGGCATTTCCTTATCGATATGGACCTGGAAATCGAGGCGTTTCTCTTTGATCTTTTCAATGAACATGGCACCCACCGAGCTCACCATGCTTCGAAGACTAAACCTGGTTTCCTCGAGGTGCATCATGCCGGCTTCGATCTTTGAAAGGTCGAGGATATCATTGACAAGGGTGAGCAGATTTTCGCCCGATGAATGAATGTTTTGAACATATTCTCTCTGCGTCGCGTTGAGCTCTGTTCTTCGCAACAGGTTCGTGAAGCCAAGTATGGAGTTCATCGGCGTCCGGATCTCATGGCTCATAT
>DATMHB010000431.1:0-7655 GCA_035555175.1 Flavisolibacter sp.
CTATGCAGAGGGTCTGAATATTAAGGCCCGTAAAATGAAAAAAGATATTATCGTAAGCGACCTGAGGCTCGGCTTTGTCAATACGAAAATGGGCCAGGGTTCCGGACGGTTCTGGGTGGCCCGCCCTGAAGAAGCGGCGAGGCAGATCGTAAAGGCAATCACCAGAAAAAACAGAGTGGTTTATATCACCAGGCGCTGGTGGGTCATCGCACTGCTGCTAAGGGTGATCCCCTTTTCAATTTACCGAAGACTTGGCTAATTGTTAAAACATCGAGGGCTATTGGCATTTCCTGCACAATTTGGCTAACTTTTGCCTCGTTTTCAGGTCAAAGCCAACAATCTATATTTGTATGAACAACGCAATTTCCATGTCCGCCGACTTTGAAAGACAAAAGAATATCCAGGCCTCCGCCCTGACGGCGGCTTTTGCCGGCGCTGTTTTACTGATGATTCTAATGGTCAAATGGTCCATCCCCGTTAAAACGGATAGGCCGCAGGAGGAATACGTTGAGATCAATTTAGGAAACAGTGATCAGGGTTCTGGCACCGATCAGCCGCAGCTTCCCGGAGAACCAGCTCCGGCGCAACAGGTGGCCTATACACCTCCGCAGCCTGCGCCTTCACATGAGGAAAGCGTGAAGGATGTGACCACCGAGGAAACGGAACATGATGCACCTGCCGTAGTAAAGCCGGCCGTAAGCAAACCCGAGGCAACGAAGATAAATTCTGAAAGCAAGGTAGTTAAAACAAATAATGCCACGCCGCAACCCGTAGCGCCCGCACCTCCGAAGCCAAGAGCTGTAATGGGTCGCACCGTTGGCGGAAATGGAAACGGTGGAAATGGTGCTGATACTTATAAACCCGGAAGTAATGAAGGCATTGCCGGCGGCGTTGGAGACCAGGGCAGGGTTGGTGGAAGTCCCGATGGAACACGATACACCGGAACGCCGAGGAATTTGGGTTTGCGCACAGTGAATATTCCATCGAGAAGTTTCGAAGATGATTTTAAGGAAAGTGGAACTGTAGCACTCGATATTGTGGTGGATGAAAACGGAAAGTTGTCATCGGCCTCCTACCAGCCGGCGGGATCCAGCATCACCAACAGGAGCCAGATTGAGATTGCAAAAAGGCGCGCTGCAGAATTATCGTATCCAAAATACGCGGGGGGGTTCAAGCAAAGGATCACCATGAATTTCCAGGTTCGCAGTTAAGTGATTACAACGATATATTTGCGGCGTGAATTACCCGCAGACCTTTCATTATTTATATACAACACTGCCCATGTTCTCCCACTTGGGCAGTGCTGCTTATAAGAAAGACCTCACCAATATTCGCCGGCTTTGCGAATTGCTGGGCAACCCCCAGGCCCGATTTAAATCCATTCATGTGGGCGGCACTAACGGTAAGGGTTCCGTGAGCCACATGCTCGCCTCGGTATTCCAGCACGCTGGTCATAAAACCGGATTATACACGTCACCGCACCTTTACGACTTCAGGGAACGAATCAGGATCAATGGCGCGATGGCTGAAGAAGCATTCATCGTCGATTTTATTCAGCAAATTCAGCCCGCCATTGAATCTATAGCACCTTCTTTTTTTGAGATCACAGTGGCGATGGCTTTCGACTATTTTGCAAAACAAAAAGTGGATATCGCGATCATCGAAGTCGGACTCGGCGGAAGACTGGACAGCACCAATGTGATCGATCCGGAACTGTCCGTGATCACCAATATCGGCTGGGACCACATGAATCTGCTGGGGAATTCGCTGGCGGAGATTGCAGCCGAAAAAGGCGGCATTATTAAACAAAACAAGCCGGTGGTGATTGGTGAAAGAAGCGATGCCACAGCGAAAGTTTTTGATGACATTGCAAAAGAAAAAAGGGCACCCATTTATTTTGCCGAAGACGGTTTTGAAGTAGAAGACTTCAAACTACAAGCAGAATCGATAGAAGTGCAGGTGCATGATAAGGCGAAGGATACTATCACAGGCTATTCAATAGATCTGCCGGGAATTTATCAGGCAAAGAATATACTCACGGTTCTGCAGTCGCTCGCGGTGCTTAAAGACTGGCATATAGAGCATGCAACGACCGTTGAAGCTTTGAGGCATGTCAGGGCCCTTACGCATCTGCAGGGCCGGTGGGAACTGATCCGAAAAGATCCCGGTGTGGTGCTTGAGGTCGCGCACAATAAAGAAGGCGTTGAACAAATGCTCAAGCACATCGCGCAGCTCCGTTTCCACCGGCTAAAAATTGTGATGGGTATCGTGAAGGACAAGGACCCTGAGCTATTGTTGGGCGTTCTTCCCCAGGACGCAGAATATTATTTTACGCAAGCTCGTATTCCGAGATCACTTCCGAAAGAAGAACTAAAGAAAAAAGCGGAGGCGCATACATTGAAGGGGAAATGTTATGAAGACGTAAATGCAGCACTGCAGTCGGCGCTGAATGAATCATCCCCCGATGATCTCATCATCGTTTGCGGAAGCATTTTCCTTGTCGCCGAAGTCGACAAAACTTTAATAAGAGAGCACGCCTAATCTTTCGAGCGCATAGAACATGCAGGCCGTGTGAAGGGCCTGCACAATTTTATTTTCCCTCAGTAATTGCTTCACTTCATCGATGGTATAGAGCAGCACTTCCACATCTTCAGTTTCGTCAAGACTTTGTTCCGCTACTTTTTCGCCTCCCCTTGCCAGATACATATGCATATAATTGTTGGTGGTGGCGGGATTGGCGCAGATCTTGCCAAGGTATTCAAAGGATTCGAACGCATAACCGGTTTCCTCCTTCAACTCGCGGGCCACAGCAGCCTCGGTGCTTTCACCCTTGTCAACCACGCCACCCGGCGTTTCTATGCTGATAACACCGAGGCCGTGCCTGTATTGCCTGATGAGAATTACCTTGTTGTCCTTTGTGAGTGCGAAGCCTGTTACCCAGGTGTCGTATTCCAGTGTATAGTAGGCCTGCATGATCTTGCCATTAGGCAATTCGCATTTTTCCTTTCTAACGGTGAGCCATGGTTGTTTAAATAAATACTCCGATTCTAATACTTTCCATTCCATACAAAATGATTTGCGAGAGGCTTTGATGTGAGCTTACCAGCCTTTGCGCTCGCGAAGGCCTGCAATATGTGCCGTATGATGAAGCCCATGCCATGAATACAAGCCCAGCAATTGCCACAGCGTAAACTGTTTCTGGTATTCGGGATGATACACTGTCTTCTTCCAGTCGGCTTCAGTGAAATGTTTCAAAAATTCATGCCACCGCTGGTGCAGCGGATATAATAATGTGATGGAAACGTTTACCGGAAGCACGGCAGCATCCGGAAGTGGCGCCCATAATTTTTCATCGTATGGTCTGATCGTCGGATTGTCTTCAGTATACCCGAGCTTGAAACGGATATACGCATTCATATGACTGTCCGCAATATGATGCACCAGTTGGTGCACGGTCCAGCCGCCTTCCCTGTAGGGAGTTTGCAATTGGAATTCGTCAAGGTTGCTGACGGCATTCTCAACTGCATTCGGAAGAAATTTGATGTCGGAGAGCCAACGCTCCTTCAGTTCCGCAGAGAAAGGTACCTGTTGGTATTGGCCAATGGGATAACGAAGGTCTTGCATAACTATAATTAATCAAGTATTTCGAGAAGTTCAATATCGAACTGCAGGGTGGCGCCACCGGGAATGTCGCCTCCGGCTCCGCGATCACCATAAGCAAGTTCCGATGGGATCCATAATCTCCATATGCTCCCCACAGGCATCATAGGTATCACTTCCTGCCAGCCTCTGATCAGCGCGTTGAGCGGCGCGGTAAATGGTTGATTGCGGCGGTACGAGCTATCGAATTCTTTTCCATTCAAAAGGCTTCCGCGATAATGCGCCCTGATCTTACTCTTCGGTTGCGGCTTGTTACCCTCGCCCTGCCTGATCACTTCGTATTGAATACCACCCGGCAGTTCTGTAATGCCCGGTTTCTTTTTATTTTCTGCAAGAAAACTTTGACCCGCCTGCTTTTCTGCATTCAGCTTATCGTCTCTGAATGATTTGAGTTTGTCGTGTAAGCCCATAAAAATTTTTTAGGCCTCTCTTAGCGAGTGGCCGGTTAGGTGAATGAATACGTCTTCGAGGTTAGCCTGCTTCACTTCCTTTGGTCGCTCAAATCCTGTGGCCACGAGGTCATCGACCAATTTATCGGGCGTTGCGAGTGCAACGATCTTTCCCGCATCGATGATGGCCACGCGATGGCAGAGATATTCGGCTTCGTCCATATAGTGTGTCGTAATAATAACGGTTGTTCCCCGGGCCTGGATCTTTTGAACGAGCTCCCATAAGTTGCGCCTCGCCTGAGGGTCGAGTCCTGTAGTAGGTTCGTCAAGAAAGATAATCTTCGGATCATTGATCAGGGTTGTGGCGATCGAGAAACGTTGCTTTTGCCCGCCGCTCAATTCTTTCACCTTCGCTTTGGCCTTGTCGCGCAGGTTCACCATTTCGAGCAGCTCCAATGCATTCACTTTTCTATTATACAAACCAGCGAACAGGTCGATGAGCTCCACGAGGTTCAGGTTGGGATAATAGCCGCTGGTCTGCAGCTGCACGCCAATGATCTTTTTGATCTCGTTCGGGTCATGATCGAGGTCTATACCATCGACAAGGATCTTTCCGCTGGTCTTTTCGCGCAGCGTTTCTATGATCTCGAGCGTTGTTGATTTACCGGCGCCGTTCGGTCCGAGAAGTCCGAAGATCTCTCCTTCGTATACCTCGAAACTGATGTGCTTTACGGCCTCGAAGTTGCCATAGTTCTTCACGAGGTCTTGTACTGATATGATTGTTTTTTGCATTAGGCAGTTTGAAGGTTTTTACTGATGCAGCCTTCGAGCTCCGCCATCATGGAACTGCTTCCTACGAAGAATGGAGAGCGCTGATGCAGTTCGTTAGGTTCGATGTCCAGTATCGGCTGCTTTCCGTTGGTGGCTTTGCCGCCTGCCACTTCAACTATAAAGGCAAATGGATTGCATTCATACAGCAAACGGAGCTTGCCGTTAGGCTTGTCGATGGTGCCCGGATACATAAAGATGCCGCCCTTGATGAGGTTGCGGTGTACATCCGATACCATGCTTCCTATATAGCGCTGCGTGTAGGGGCCACCGTTATCTCTGGTCTTTCTCTGGCACTGGTTGATGTAATTGCGCACGCCCTCGTCGTACTGGAAAAAATTTCCGTGATTAACGGAGTAGATCTTACCGCTGTCGGGGCATTTGATGTTGGGGTGACTGAGGCAGAATTCTCCGATGGAGGGATCGAGTGTGAATCCGTTTACACCTCTGCGTGTGGCGTAGACCATCATAGTGGATGAACCGTAGACGATGTATCCGGCGGCCACCTGGTTCCTGCCCTTCTGCAGGAAATCTTCTTTTCTTGCGAGCTCTCCTTTTGCGGAAATCCGGCGATGGATACTGAAGATGGTGCCAATGGAGACGTTGACATCGATGTTGCCGCTTCCGTCAAGGGGGTCGAAGAGGCATACATATTTGGAGTTCTTGCTGACCTCATCATCGAATGCAACATAGTCGTCGAGCTCTTCGCTGGCAATGCCTGCGCAGCTGATGCCATGCTGCAACACGCCCATGAACTGGTTGTTGGCGAAGATGTCGAGTTTTTTCACATCTTCTCCCTGGACGTTCACGGTGCCGGCGTCGCCGAGAATATCCACGAGGCCGGCCTTGTTCACTTCTACATTGATTCGTTTGGACGCAAGCCCGATATCCCTGAGCAGGCTGCTTAGTTCACCGGTAGCCTTGGGGAACTGGCGCAGCTGTTGGATGGTAAATTCGTCGAGTGTAAGTATGTGTCGGTTTACAGGGCTCATGGGGCTTTTTAATTGGCAACAAATGTAATGCAAATGCGATACACCTTCGGTGTGGATGCGGTCATAAAACTTTGCCTTGGGGGGCTGCCCCCCATAAAAAAATTACAGCTTTCAGATCTAAGGACCAGGGGAATTTTCTTGCATTAAAAAAGATTTTTCCATTTGAAAATTCATTCCTGGTACTCACACGGTCGAAAACATCTGCGCCCCAAAACACCCGCAAAAGACAGCACCTTCATCCACCCAAATACAAATGAAACAAAATATCCCCATCATGCGCAACGCGCCAAATGCGTTATCAAATTCCGATCACCTTTTTTGTCCGGACCGAAAAAAATTGTTTCACGAATGCAACGGACGGTCAAGAGCCCTTGTCAACCGAAAAAAACTGTATGAAAAGATTCATCACCCTCCTCGGCTTGTGCTGCACGTCTTTCCTGTACTTTTCCTGCTCTAAAGACGGAACAATATCCGGCAGTCCTTCTGGCTACACTGGCGGCGCAATGTACAGCGCCGGCGGCGGATCCGGCTCGGGTAGTGGAGGCGCAGGGGGTGGATCTTCTAACCCAGGCGACACGGCAAAGGCCGGCCGCATGACGGCAGGCGAATGGAATGACCTCGATAACTGGAACTTTTGGAAAGGCCTAATGAATAAAGATACGCTCAGAGGCTACCAGTCCGTATGGGGCTTTTATCCGTCCAACCGTATCAGTATTGTATTAAGGGATGCAAGCGGACAATTGGTTCACGATGCAAAGCTGACGGCAACGCAGGGGAGCGCATCGGCTACAGCCATCACCGATAATTTTGGAAAAGCAGATCTTTTTCCCGGGCTGTTTCAATCGAACTACAATGCTTCCGGTAACTTCAGCCTAAAGGCTGAATACAGGGGTCAGACCTTTGACCTGGGTGTTGTAGGCACCAGCGAAACTCCGCTCAGCAAAACAATTCCTGTTGCCAAACTCGCATCAGCCACCCTCGATGTTATGTTCGTTGTAGATGCCACCGGTTCAATGGGTGATGAGATCAGCTATTTGAAAACAGAAATCAAAGACGTAATCAACAGGGCCGGCGGACAACTACCGGGTACAAACATCCGCATGGGAAGTGTATTCTATCGTGATAATGGAGACGAATATGTTACCCGTCCGTTCAATTTTACCTCTGATGTAAACCAGCTCACTAATTTCATTAATAACCAACAGGCCGGCGGAGGAGGAGATACACCTGAAGCAGTCGATCAGGGCCTGGACGTGGCGGTGAACCAGCTACAATGGAGTTCATCGGCGGTGAATCGTATCATGTTCCTGATTCTCGATGCGCCTTCGCACAAATCGCAGGACGTGCTTGACAAATTACGGAACGCTGTTGTCACAGCGCAGAAAAAAGGCATACGCATCATACCTGTTTCTGCAAGCGGCATCGATCACGAAACAGAATTTCTCTTGCGCTTCCTTTCCATCAGTACCAGCAGCACCTATGTTTTCATCACCAATCACAGCGGCATCGGTGGCCCCCATCTCGAACCCACTGTCGGCAACTACGAAGTAGAGTATCTGAACAACCTCATGGTAAGGTTGATCAGCAAATACGGCAAGAACATGAACTAGTACCGAGTCGCGCACCGCCGTATCGTCAATTTGGGCATCTTTGTAAGTATGAAGGTTTTCAAATTTGGCGGCGCATCGGTTAGCACGGCAGACAGGATCAGGAATGTCGGGGAGATACTCAGAACGTATCAGGATGAAAAGATCCTGATCGTGATTTCGGCGATGGGTAAGACCAC